>NZ_JBIMCW010000018.1:0-90675 GCF_048552295.1 Acinetobacter legionensis | reverse complement strand
GCAACATCAAGACAGTGATTACTGGCAATACGCTAGATATCCAGTTGGCAGACGCACCAGTATTTGCAGGCAAAGTGACAGCAAATGGTTTAGATGCAAATGGCAACAAAGTTGAAAATGTAGCAGATGCGACAGCAGCAAGCGATGCAGTGAATAAAGGTCAGTTGGATGCAGCGACTACAGCATCAAGCAGTAAGACCGATACTTTGGGTAATAGCACTGCAACGAACTTAGGTGGTGGATCAAAATATGACAACAGCACAGGTGCAATCAGTGCGCCAAGCTACGTCACCACTAAAACAGATGGTACGACCACAACAGCGAACAACGTGGGTGATGCATTAACGAACCTCAACACTGAAGTGGTTAAACCAGTGACCTTCACAGGTAACAGTGGCACAGTTGATCGTAAACTTGGAGAGACGCTGAACATTACAGGTGGCTTAACAGGCGCAGGTTCGAACAGCAACATCAAGACAGTGATTACTGGCAATACGCTAGATATCCAGTTGGCAGACGCACCAGTATTTGCAGGCAAAGTGACAGCAAATGGTTTAGATGCGAATGGCAACAAAGTTGAAAATGTAGCAGATGCGACAGCAGCAAGCGATGCGGTCAACAAAGGTCAGTTGGATAGCTTAAGTACAGGTCTTACTAATACTGGCTTTGGCTTAAAAGCAGCAGATGGCAATACAGTTAACAAGAAGTTAGGCGAAGCAGTTGAAGTTGTTGGTGCAGATAGCAACATCACTACGAAGGTTGCAAATGGTCAAGTTGCGATTGAGTTAAATAAAAACCTCAATAACTTAACCAGCATTACAGTGAATGATGGAACCAATGGTACAAATGGTTCTACTGTGATCGGTAAAGATGGTATCTCAGTTAAAGATGGTTCAGGCAATACGATTGTAGGTTTAGATAACACAGCGTTGACGGTTAAAGATGGTAGTGGCAACACAGAAACTAGCATCAACAAAGCAATCAATACTCTCAATGCATCGCAAGGTGAAACTGATAAGTTTGCCGTGAAGTACGACAAGAATGCTGATGGTAGTGCAAACTATGACAACGTAACCCTTGCAGGTACAGGTGGAACCACGATCACCAACGTTAAAGCAGGCGCTATTAACGCAACATCAACTGATGCGATCAACGGTAGTCAATTGTACGATGTTGGTAATAGTCTGAAAAATGCAATTGGCGGTTTGACCACGAGAGATGCAACGACTGGTATCATTACGACAAGCAACATTGGTGGCACGGGTTCAAACACAATTGATGGTGCAATCAACAGCATTAAAGATTCAGCAACCAAAGCGAAGACCACAGTTACGGCTGGAGACAATGTTGTTGTGACTGCTGGTACCAATGCAGATGGTTCAAGTAACTATCAAGTTGCAACAGCGAAAGACGTAAACTTCGACAAAGTGACTGTAGGTAATGTTGTTGTTAATAAGGCAAGTGACACAATTGAAGGATTGAGTAATAAAGATCTTACAGCGAGTGATTTTGCGACTAAAGGTAGAGCAGCGACTGAAGAGCAATTGAAGCAAGCTGTTACGAAAAACATCACTGAAGTTGTAGATGGTAATGGCAACAAAGTGAATATTATTGATCAAGTTGTAAATACGAAACCTGACAATAAAAACCAAGATTCATTGTTCTTAACCTACGATAAGCAAGGTCAAGAAACCACAGATCGTCTGACGATTGGTCAAACAGTGCAGAAGATGAATACCGATGGTATTAAGTTCTTCCATACCAATGCCGATATGTCGAAAGGTGATTTGGGAACAACTAATGACTCAAGTGCGGGTGGTTTAAACTCTACAGCGATTGGTGTAAATGCAATTGTTGCAAGTGGCGCGGATAGTTCAGTTGCTTTAGGTCATAACACGAAAGCAAATGGCAAAGAGTCAATTGCAATTGGTTATGGTGCTGAAGCATTAGGTACTCAATCAATTAGTATTGGTTCGGGCAATAAAGTGAAAGGTAACCATTCTGGTGCCATTGGTGACCCGACCATTGTGGATGGTGCGAACAGTTATTCTGTGGGTAATAATAACCAAGTGCTTACAGATGATACTTTTGTACTTGGAAACAATGTGACCAAAACAGTTGCTGGTTCAGTTGTGTTAGGTAATGGCTCAGCGGCGACGACTGGTGCAGGTGTTACAGGTTATGCGTTGTCAGTTGCAACAAGTGCAGACAAAACAGCAATTAGCAATACAACATCAACAACTGGTGCAGTAGCAGTTGGTGATGCGGCAAGCGGTATTTATCGTCAAATTACTGGTGTTGCAGCGGGTAGCGCAGATGCTGATGCTGTAAACGTAGCGCAGTTAAAAGCTGTTGGAAACCAAGTTGTTACCACTCAAAATGCACTTGTAAATGGTTTGGGCGGTAATGCGAAAGTCAATGCTGACGGCACCATTACAGGACCAACCTATAATGTTGCACAAGGTAATCAGTCGAATGTTGGAGATGCTTTAACAGCATTGGATAAAGCCATTGGCTCTGCAGCAACAACATCTAAAACGACTGTTTCTAATGGTCAGAATATTGTTGTGAATAAGAGCAAAAATGCTGATGGTTCAGACAATTATGAAGTATCAACAGCTAAAGATTTAACAGTTGATTCTGTGAAAGCAGGTGATACGGTTCTCAATAATGCTGGAATCTCAATTGGTAATAATGCGGTTGTGATAAACAACACAGGATTAACTATTGCCGGTGGGCCAAGTGTAACGGTGGCAGGTATTAACGCGGGTAATAAAACAATTACCAATGTGGCAAATGCTGTTAACGCTACAGATGCAGTCAATAAAGGGCAGTTAGATAGCGCAATTGGCACTGTGAATAACAATGTCAATGAGCTTGCCAATAATGCTGTTAAATATGACGATGCATCAAAAGATAAGATCACACTTGGTGGTGGTGCAAATGGCACAACCATTAGCAATGTAAAAGATGGTGCAGTTAGTCAAGGTTCTAAAGATGCTGTAAATGGTGGTCAATTATGGAATGTTCAGCAACAAGTTGATCAAAACTCAACGGATATCAGCAACATCAAAAATGATATTAACAATGGTACTGTCGGCTTAGTTCAACAAGCAGGTAAAGACGCAACAGTTACAGTTGCGAAAGATACTGGTGGTACCAGTGTGAGTGTAGCGGGTACAGACGGTAACCGTGTTGTGACAGGTGTTAAAGATGGCACAGTCAATGCAACATCAAAAGATGCAGTCAACGGTAGCCAATTGAATACGACCAACCAAGCAGTTGTGAATTATCTTGGCGGTGGTGCTGGCTATGACAATATTACGGGTAGCTTCACTGCACCAACTTACAATGTAGGTGACTCTAAGTATAACAATGTTGGTGGTGCAATTGATGCATTGAACCAAGCGGATCAAGCATTGAATAGCAAAATTGACAATGTCAGCAACAAGTTAGACAACGCTTTCCGTATTACCAATAACCGGATTGATGATGTTGAGAAAAAAGCCAATGCGGGTATTGCAGCAGCAATGGCACTTGAATCAGCACCATATATTCCTGGTAAATATACCTATGCTGCAGGTGCGGCATACCATGGTGGTGAGAATGCGGTAGGTGTGACCTTACGTAAAACTGCAGACAATGGACGTTGGTCGATTACAGGTGGTGTTGCGGCAGCATCTCAAGGCGACCCAAGTGTTCGTATCGGTATCAGTGGTGTAATTGACTAAATCACGAGACGAGGAAGATCGAACGGTCTTCCTTTTTCTTCGCAAATTTTTAAGAGAGAAAAAATGAAAGCATTTAACAAAAAAATTATGTTCAGTGTATTCAGTGGTCTTGTGATGTCATTGAGTCATGCAGCTGAAGTTGAAACATCAAATATCCAAGAAATTCATTTTCCTGAAGTGAAAGACAGTTATTTAAAGCAAGTGAATCGTTATGAATACGATGATGTGGCACGTTTAGATAAAGGTTTAAGCAAAGATCAGATTCGCCATGTTTTGGGGAATCCACAATTTTCTGAAGGCCTTTTTGCTGTTAAAACTTGGAACTACGTATTGGATGTTCGAGAGCCGAGTTCCAATCAATATAAACGTTGCCAGTTGCGCATAGACTTTGATAAGCACTACCGTTCAGAAAATCTATATTGGAAAGGTGAACAATGCCAAGGTCTGATGGCTTGGGGCATCAATAACCAATCCGCGACAGAACAAACGGCTCTATCCCCTACAGGTCAATCAGCCAGTGTTTTATTCTATTTTGATCATTCAGATAAAAGTGGGGTAAAAAATCCTGAAGTGATTAGCAAAATTGCCGATCAAATTAAACAAACTGATGGGAATAGCAAGATTTTTGTTGCAGGTTATACCGACCGTTTAGGTTCATTTCCGTATAACCAACGTTTATCAGCAGCGAGAGCCAATACCGTTGTAAATTTGTTGAAACAACAAGGAATTCCTGCTGATCAAATTCAATTTTCAGCAGAAAATAAAACTGACGTGTATCAGAAATGCAATGGAATGAACAAAAAAATTCAATTGGTCGAGTGTTTAGCGCCTAATCGCCGAGTAAACATAACTTGGTAAAACTGAATGCATAATCAAATAAATTCAGTTTAAAAGAAGGTGTTTATTCTTCAAATAGATTGAGCCTTATTGCATGCAAACGCCCGATGAAATTCATCGGGCGTTTTAAATTATTTACTATTCTGGTTTATTTTGAATAAATCATACATCACCAAATGATATCGATTGCCAAGTTAACCGAGCAGAAGCATCAGCAAAAAAACATTTTGATTAAACAGAAATAATCTGTTTGAAAGTGAATAAACGAGGTTCGTTTAGAGAGCTTTTATAAAATAAAATTTAGTGAATTTTGTTAAATGATAAATATTTTTTATTAAAAAATAAAAAATTATTCATAGAAGTTTTGTGTCTTATCCAACACGATAGCGTTATATTAAATTCTAATGTTTTATTTATCTACAAAGCTTGTTGGAATATCAATAGACACGTCTTGTTTAAAAAAAGATCATGCTCAAGATCATTGGTTATATGCTAAGTTATAGTATGATGTGTTCATATTTCGACTGATTTATTGCTATATCATCAGTTTTATTTAGCCAGAGTGAATTGATATTCATTTCAAGCTCAAACAATGTTGGAAATACAAATGCCTGACTATCGTTCAAAAACATCGACACATGGAAGAAATATGGCTGGTGCACGTGGCTTATGGCGTGCAACAGGAATGAAAGATGAAGATTTTGGTAAACCGATTATTGCGGTAGTCAACTCATTTACTCAATTTGTACCTGGTCATGTACATCTGAAAGACTTAGGTCAGCTGGTTGCTGAACAAATTCAAGCAGCGGGTGGCGTGGCAAAAGAATTCAATACGATTGCGGTCGATGATGGTATTGCAATGGGGCATGATGGCATGCTGTATTCATTGCCTTCGCGTGATTTGATTGCAGATTCTGTTGAATATATGGTCAATGCGCATTGTGCAGATGCCATGGTGTGTATTTCTAACTGTGACAAAATCACACCAGGAATGTTAATGGCGGCAATGCGTCTGAACATTCCTGTGGTATTTGTGTCTGGCGGCCCAATGGAAGCGGGTAAAGTTAAAATCCGTGGTACAGAACATGCGATTGATCTCGTTGATGCAATGGTGGTTGCTGCTGATGATAGTTTTACCGATGAAGAAGTAAAACAATACGAGCGTTCAGCTTGTCCAACTTGTGGTTCATGTTCAGGTATGTTTACAGCCAACTCAATGAACTGTTTGACAGAAGCCCTTGGTTTATCTTTACCAGGTAATGGTTCAACTTTAGCAACCCATGCAAATCGTCAAAAATTATTTGAAAAAGCCGGTCAATTGATTGTTAAGTTGGCAAAGCGCCATTATGAACAAGATGACTACACCATATTACCGCGTTCAATTGCGACCAAAGCATCTTATGAAAATGCGATGACGCTAGATATTGCAATGGGTGGTTCAACCAATACCGTATTGCATTTATTGGCTGCGGCACATGAAGCAGGTGTTGATTTTACCATGGACGATATTGATCGTTTATCGCGTAAAGTGCCTGTGTTGTGTAAAGTTGCGCCTGCAAAACAAGATGTCCATATGGAAGATGTCCATCGTGCGGGCGGTATCATGTCAATTCTAGGTGAATTGGATCGTGCAGGCCTTTTAGATACAACAGTCTATACCGTACATGAAAATACGCTGAAAGATGCCTTAGATAAATGGGATATTATTCGTACCGAAGATCCAGAGGTTTACGAGTTTTTCCGTTCAGCACCAGGTGGTGTTCCAACTCAAACAGCATTTTCGCAAAACCGTTATTATCAAACTTTAGATGGTAACCGTGAAAAAGGTGTGATCCGTAATGCTGAACACGCATTCTCTAAAGACGGTGGTTTGGCTGTACTGTACGGAAACATCGCTGTGGACGGTTGTATTGTAAAAACTGCGGGTGTAGATGATTCGATCCTGAAATTTAATGGTACGGCTCGTGTCTTTGAAAGCCAAGATGCTGCTGTAGATTCAATTCTTGGTCATGAAATCAAAGCTGGTGATGTGGTTGTCATCCGTTATGAAGGTCCACGTGGTGGTCCGGGTATGCAAGAAATGCTTTACCCAACCAGCTATCTAAAATCGAAAGGTTTAGGTAAAGAATGTGCTTTACTTACAGATGGTCGTTTCTCTGGTGGTTCTTCAGGTCTTTCCATTGGTCACGTATCGCCAGAAGCTGCAGAGGGTGGTGTTATTGGATTGGTTGAAGATGGTGATTTGATTGAAATCGATATTCCAAATCGTACAATTCATCTCGCTGTTGATGATGCAACCTTGGCTGCACGCCGTAAAGTTCAAGACGAAAAAGGTTGGCAACCAGCTGAAGAACGTCCACGTAAGGTTTCAAAAGCATTAAAAGCTTATGCTATGCATACCACCAGTGCGTCGAAAGGTGCGGTGCGTGAAATCTAAGCGTTAAAATAAGATTCCCAAACAAAACAAAAGCACTCATGAATTGGGTGCTTTTTATTGCATTGACCTAACGATTTAAATTTTATCGAGTTTTGGGATATTGATCATTCAGATTCAAATTGTTATAAGTTTTGTTATGACTGGTTAGAATTAATTTTCTCAGCATCACCCGTGAATGAATGGTATGCTTGAGCGAGTTTCAATCAGATTTTCTTTTATTTTTCAGTGCTTATTTCGAGGCTCTACGCATGTCACTGTTACGCCGTTGGTTTGATCCAATCCGATCGAGTTGGTTTTACCAAAAGCCGATTCGTCAAGAGGTGTTATCTACGGAACAGGGACTGAGTATTTATCTGCGTTTAGATGATGTTTATAGTTATCTTGCTGTACAGCAACTGACACAATTGGAAGATCTTTTAAGTGATGATTTAAAGCCACTTAAGGTGATTATTTCCAATACCGCAGCAGAACCCCCCAATGGCATGACTATAGAGGAATGGCGCAATTATAGTTTAGAAGACGCCAAAATCTTAGCCAATCAACATCGCTTTAGTTATGATGATGAAAAACCAGAACAACCAACTCAAGAAGCATTACAACAAGCGGAAACAATCCTTAGAAATACACCGCTGACCGGTCAAAATTTTCTTTATTTACTCGAAGATGTATTCCATATGCTGTGGCAACAGCAGTATGGCAAATTGCGCACTTTATTCGTGATGGCTAGTCAGCATCAAAAACCACAGAATTTTCCAGAACGTATTTTTGGTCAAAGCCCAATTTTAGAAAGCTATTTTGAATTTGGTGGACGTAAATATCATGCAGTGGATGATTTATTACGGCTGACTCGTCGCTTAAAACAACAAAAATTATTGATTGATAACCCTATTTTTCTGATCAATCACATTGAATGGCGTGAGCATTTGATGAGTGATGCGGAAGAGCTTGCTGAAATTCAGGCCATGCATCCTGAACTTGATTTATATATTGCCTTAGAAGACCCAATCAGTTGGTTATTATTGGCATATATCAAAGAAGAACTCGCAAATTATTATAATATTCAGTTGAACTTATTTCCGCTGAGTTATCACGGTCGGGACTTTTTTGATTGGAGTTTGGCAACCCGTCTTTCCAAGCGTTCAGAAGTGAAATTTACCCCGTTCTGTCGTCCGACTGCTGAAAGCACCTTAAATATGGCAAAGCTTTATTACAGCGTACCAGAAGAGCAACGTGTAGATGTGATGTATGACATTTTACAAGCGGTTTGGACCAAGGGGCGTGATTTATCATTCAAGCCGCATTTACAGCAAATGCAACATGATTTAGGGATTGAAAATCTAACAGATACAGATGTTGAAGCTTTATTAACAGCCAATGATCAGCAATGTGCAGAGAAGCATCAACCTGATTTTCCTGTTTTAGAATTGCGTATTGAAGGAAAGCGTTACGTTTTTAATAGCCTATATCGGGTTTGGATGATTGAAAGTATTTTTAGTAATGTGTTAGAACAGAAGTATAAAGCCGAGAATGAGTTGGAACGCGCTCAACATCATATAGAAGCACAGGATGCAGAAAAAACAGATGATTAAAAAAGAGAAATGTGAATCATTAGAACAAGTACGTGATCGAATCGATCAGTTGGATCAGGAACTGATTGAGTTGATTGCAACCCGCCAATTTTATGTTGATCAAGCTGTCCGATTTAAACGTAATGTAGACGACGTACAGTCTCCTGAGCGTGTACAACAAGTAATTAATAAAGTACGTCAGAAAGCCATAGATGTTGGTACCAACCCTGATTTGGTGGAAATGCTTTATCGGGAAATGATTCAGCACTTTATCCAAAGAGAGTTAAAAGAAATCCGTCCATAACGGTGATGTAATTTCAATTTCACCCATAAAAATATTTATTTTAGAGAACGGTATGAAAAAAATTATTTTAATCTGCATTACAACAATGTTGAGTCAGTATGCACTTGCAGAAAATTGGAAATTTATTGTCAAAGATGAGGATGGTAGTTTTTATCTAGACACCGATCGTATTGTGAAAAAAGACAAAACGGTAAATTATTGGGCTAAGTTTGTTGCTGATGCAGACAGTGAAGAACTGGATATGAAAAAAGGTGACTATACACTTTCTCATAATTTAGACCAATGTGCTGATCGTACGACAAATATCACTTTGGTTGAAGATTATAAAAAAAATGGTCAATTGATCAATAGCGATCCGCAAGATTCAGATCCAAGTGATATTGATGATGATGAAATTAATCTGGCATTTTTTAAAGTCGTGTGTAAATAGTTTCTAAATTGTTATTTATTTCAATACTTAAAGCATAATCAGCTTTAACGCAATTCAGTCTAAGCTGCTTAAAATCCCTTTTATATAAAAGGGATTTTTTTATTGATCACTGTTAATTTATGGTCATCATACTATTTTGATTTAAGGCATTAGAATTTTTAAATCAGCCCTTTATATGCCCCATTCCAATTCTGCATTTGTGATTTTATTGATGACAGATTGATATTCAAACTTTTTACATGCACACCATAATTGGATAAAATCTGAACCAAAATATTGTTTAAAGACTGCATGTTTTTCAAATAATTGCAGTGCTTCAAGCTGATGAGAGGGTAAGAAATGCCGTGAGTTGATCACTTTTACTTGTTGGATTGATTGAGGTAAATCCAGTGCTGCATGTAAGCCATGCAGTACCCCCGTCAGAATGGTTGCAACACACAAATAAGGGTTGACGTCTGCACCTGCAACACGATATTCCAAGCGTTGATTGTCCTGATCTGAACAGGGGATACGAATCGCAACATTGCGATTATTGAAGCCCCAATTGGCTTCTAGTGGAACATGATTGCCAAGTTGGAATCTGCGAAATGCGTTAATATTGGGTGCTAAAATAGCCATGGATGCGGGCATTAAGTCAAGTAAACCTGCAATCACGTTCTGCATGATGGGGTTTGGATTTTTTAACTGATCTATTTTAAAAAGATTGTCTTGCCATTGATTGCGTATGCTCATATGAAAGTGCATGCCACTGCCTGCTTTCGCCATATTTGGTTTCGCCATAAAACTGGCTTTTAAACCATGTTGCATCGCAATTTGACGAATCATTCGTTTAATACACATGATGTCATCACACAGTTTTAAAATGTTGTCACTGTGCTGAATATTCAATTCAAATTGTCCAGAAGCACTTTCAGCTACAACACCTGTTAAATCAATATCTTGTCGTTTTGCTTCTAATTCAATTTGTTGAATGACAGTTTGAAAATTATGCGGAGTATCGACATCGAAACATTGGGTAGAAAGCGGATCAGATTGGGGAGAAAACGGGGCATCTTGGATATTTTTAGACAAATAAAACTCGATTTCACCGGCCATCATTGGAAAATAGTGCATCTGATGCAGTGTCAATAAAATTCTTTTTAATATATTGCGAGGCTCAATCACACAATCTGAACCATCATCGGATTTCATGGTTAATAGCAGCTGGGCATGCTGATTGGGTTGATCTGCACAAGGCTTTAGACTGCCCAAGACGGGCATACATAAGCGATCAGGTTCACCAATATATTTTCCCAGCCCACTTTCTTCAACCACTTGACCATCCAAGCTCATCGCATAAATAGACAATGGAAAATAACAACCTTTCTGCAATTGGTGGAGGGCATTTACTTCAATACGCTTACCACGAAGATGACCATTGAGATCATGTAAGCAGATATCAATAAACTGGGTCTCTGGATAATCTTCTAAATATTGTTGAATTTCTTTGTTGAAATCATGCATGTCCTGATTTTCTAAGATCAGTGCTGTGGGGAATATTTTTGTAGAACTGGCAAGCGACATATTCATTGTGAATAGATCCAAATGAGGTAAAAAAATTATAGGAAGCTTGCTTACTTGAGTAACGTAAAATGATCGTAAATTCTTTTCTTAGACGCTTAGCCAAAACACTCAACCTCAAGCCTCAATCATTGCTTGAGGCTCTATCCTAAAAACAGTGATATTTCAAAACAAAGCTTTGGCGTAGCATTGCCTCAGAATATTGAGGTAAAATGACATGATGGGATTTGTAATTGGTGTATTTGCAATTGCAGGCATGATTAAAGGCACAATTGGTCTCGGCTTACCTGCCGTTTCAATGGGACTTTTAAGCCTTGTGATTAGCCCATTCCAAGCCGCAACTTTATTGATCATTCCATCTATGGTGACCAACTTTTGGCAATTGTTTGCTGAAGGTCATGTATGGCGGTTGGTTCGCCGTTTTTATCCCTTATTGTTGGGAATTATTATCGGTTCAATTTGGAGTATTTTCCCAACATTAGGCCACTCTAGTAGTGGTTTCCATAGTGAAGCATTACTGGGGGGAATGCTGGCATTGTATGGACTATATGGTTTATTTTCCAAACGTATGCCAAATCTTGCACCGCATGAAAAATGGCTTTCCCCAATCATTGGATATTTAGGCGGTGCTTTAACTGTTGCCACGGGAGTGGTGGTGATTCCTGTGGTCCCTTATTTACAATCTTTGCAGTTAAAGCGTGATGATTTGGTTCAATCTCTAGGTTTAGCTTTTACCGTTTCAACCCTGTGCCTTGCCGTTTTTTTACATCAAAACCCTGTTGAAGATACGCCAATTGATTATCAGTTATCTCTTATTGCCTTAGTACCTGCATTAATAGGAATGTGGGTGGGAACAAAAATTCGTTATCGTATTCCAGAGCAAAAATTTCGTAAAGTTTTCTTCTGTGGCTTGGTGATTTTTGGCTTATATTCAGTATTGCATCAATTTGGCGTGATCTAATTCGTGGACTTAAATGGTCGTGTAATCGCGCTTTCCGCAAATGTGAAGCTATGGCCCTATTGGGTAAACTGAAAAAATCAAAGCAGATGATAGCGATTTAGTTAGTTTTAAAAATCAATATCAGCGTGGTGCTTAAGTCTTTAAGCTAAAATCAGTTTCGATTTTTGTGAAATTAAGAATTGGGCAAAGTGTTGATATGCTGTTGGAAGTTCATCAAAATTTTGAGCAGCCAATTGTAGTTGACGTTTTGCCCATTCACCGACTAGTTCAATTTGATCAAATGCATAGAGTTGATTGAGTCGCATTGCTGCCCGTTTGGGCATAATGGCAATGCCGACACCACTTGCAACCACTTGAGCGATCGCAGCAAAATTTGGCAATCTTAAACGATACTGAATTGCACAATTAAGCAATTTGGCTTGGTTTTCAATCGACTGCTGTAGAGAGTGATATTGCATTAAACCCACAAAGGCATAGTTCAGTGTATCGACCAGTCTAAGTTGTGTTCGCTGGCTTAATTCATGATTTGATGGACAAATCAGCACTAACGGATCATCTGAAAAGGTTAAAGTCTGTAATTGATGTGCATTAAAAAAGCTCGAAATTAAGCCGAGTTTTGCATTGCCTTTTTCAAGGGTCTGAATAATTTCATTACTTTCAGCTTCTTGTAGATCAATCTGAATATGTGGGTTTTCAACTAAATACTGAGGAAGTAATAAGGGTAGATATTCACTTTGTGCAGATGAATTACACCACAAAGTCATCTGTGTGCTTAGACCTTTTGCGAAGGGTGACATCGCTTGTTCAAGCTGTTTACTTTGTTGTATTAGACGTAAAGCCTGTTCTGCAAAAGTTTGACCTGCAATTGTGAGTTTGACCCCAGAGGCATGGCGGGTAAAAAGGCTTGTGGCATATTGTTGTTCGAGTTTTTTAATACGTTCACTGGCTGCCTGTAGTGAAATCGACGAGCGTTCTGCGCCTTTGGTGAGGCTTCCTGTGTCCACGATATTGATAAACAGTTGCAAATCGAAGAAGTCTAGGCGCATGCGAATCATAAAGAGCTGAAATGAGATCAAAGTATAGCTGAATAATCATACAAATATGCGATATCGTGTAGATTGTTTCAGCGGTAAGTAGGACGAGATTTAAATTGAAACTATGAATGAAGGCTTGATCACGACGATATCGTACGATAGTCACAGGATATTTTAAGCGATTGTATTGGAAAATATATGGGCTTGAAACAAAAGTAACTTGATTGATATTGATCATATGCCTGACTTGCTCAATTTGAGTCTACAACGCAAACCATTGATGAAATATCAAAAGACCCTAGAAAAGATGAAAATTCTAAGCGAGCAAAAAAGTGAAAACGATTGGTTTATTAGGTGGAATGAGTTGGGAATCTACAGACTTGTACTATCAGCAGCTGAATAAAAGCATTCAACAAAAATTAGGAAAATTACACTCTGCAAAAATTGTTTTAATCAGTGTTGATTTCGCTGAAATAGAAATATTACAGCGTCAAGGCTTATGGGACGATGCAGCACTGTATTTAAAAGAGAAGGCAATTCAGTTGGAGAAAGCTGGGGCAGAAGGGATCTTACTGTGTACCAATACCATGCATAAAGTTGCTTCTGCTATTGAAAACTCGGTCTCAGTTCCATTTATTCATATCGCTGATGCAACAGCAAAAGACGTTTTAAATCAGAATATTGGCAAAGTCGGTTTGTTAGGTACTCAATTTACCATGGAACAAGACTTCTATAAGCATCGGTTAGAAGAACAAGGCATCAATGTACTGGTGCCTAACCAAGCGCATCGACAGATGGTTCACAATATTATTTATGATGAATTGTGTTTAGGTGTGATCAAGGAAGAATCTCGTCAAAAATACATCCATATTGTTGAGCAGCTAATATTAGAGGGTGCTGAAGGCATTATTTTGGGATGTACAGAAATTTGTATGCTCATTGGGGATACTCAGTTTTCTGTTCCGCTGTTCGATACAACATCGATCCATGTGCAAGCTGCTGTAGATTTTACTTTGTCTTGACTTTTTTGAAGCGGGTATTTGTATCAATAAAAAAGCTCCCGAAGGAGCTTTAAATACTATATAAGCAAAGGCTTACATAATTTTCACACCTTGTTGACCCGCAGGGGTAACTTTGAAGATTTCTACTTCAAAAGTGATATTTTTACCTGCGAGTGGATGGTTGAAATCCACTTCAGTGATGTCTTCACCGACAGTTTTAACCACGCCAAATAGACTTTGTTTGGCTTTGTCTTCAAACTCAATCATGTGGCCTTCAACAGGACGTTGTTCAAATTTTACTGTATCGAATTTTTGCACATTTTCAGAATTCCACGGACCGAAAGCATCTTCTGGTGGAAGGCTAACAGTACGACGGTCACCTGCACGAAGACCAAATAAGGCTTTTTCAAAACCTGGCAATAAACTGCCATCCCCGATCACTAAGCTTACAGGCTCTTCACGGCTACGTGTGTTATCAATTTCAACACCACTTTCGATGGCAACAGAAAAATGCAGTTCTACTTTTGAGCCATCCGCAACGCGCGTTTCGTCATTGGGGTTAATCATTTGTTCAGTCATTTTGCGCTTCCGCACGTTGAATACGATGCTTTTCTAAAAAGAAGGTATCAATTAACAATAAAATCGTACCGAGAGTGATCGCACTATCGGCAATGTTGAATGCAGGGAAACTACTGCCTTGGTAATGCAAATGAATAAAATCGACCACATAACCTAATGTTACCCGATCAATTAAATTCCCCAATGCACCACCAAGAATCAATGCGATTGCAGCAGGTAAGATCAGCGTGGTTTTTGGCATACGCATGAGCCAAAAAATAAAGATGATCGATACAACGCCTGCAAGACCTGTGAATAAATAATGCTGCCAACCGCCCGCATCAGACAAGAAGCTAAATGCTGCGCCGTAATTATGCAGTAATGTCCAATTTAAGAAGGGCAATACAGGTACAGGCTGAGCATAAGTCAGCTCTGCACTTGCAATGTTTTTTGTCCATTGGTCAATGATAATGGCAAGGACAGAAAGTCCAAGCCACATCAAATTATGCGGATAAAACTGTAATAAGCCCTTTTTATTTTGCGGATTAGGCATATTTTCTCTCTTCACCTTGACCTGTAGGAAGGTTAATAATACAACGAGAACAAAGGCCTGGATGTGCATGATGTGTATTCACATCTGGAAGGACATGCCAGCAACGTGCACATTTTTCGCCTTCAGCAGCAGAAACTTTAACACGTAGGCCTTCAAGCTCTGTTGCTTCACCTTGCTCAGCGTAGTCATAAACAATTGCTTGAGAGGTGATCAAGACAAAACGAAGCTCATCGCCCAATTGCTTCAAGACGTTTTGTAGGTCTGTATTTGCCCAAAGTTCAACTTTAGCAGACAGGTTACTACCGACCAATTTAGCATTACGCGCTGTCTCAATCTGTTTATTAACCGCAGATTTGACTTCAATTAAGGTTTGCCAATCTGCTTCAGAGATCAAGTTGGTGCTTGATGCCACTGGAATATCATACCAATGCGCTGTAAATACATATTTTTCAGTTTGTTCTGGAATCAATGGCCACGCTTCTTGTGCTGTAAAGCTCAAGATAGGGCTCATCCAACGAACAAAGGCTTGAACCAAATGATACAACGCGGTTTGAGCAGAATGACGTGCTGTTGAATCAGCTTTAGTTGTGTATTGGCGGTCTTTGATGATGTCTAAGTAGAAACCACCCAAATCATTGATACAGAAACTGGTCAAAGCATTGGTGACGACATGGAAGTTCATATCTTCATAAGCTTGTTGAATGGTTTTCTGTACGTCTGCTGCACGTTGTAGGATGTATTGATCCAATGCAATCAATTGGTCCACAGGTAACGCATCTGTTGATGGTTTAAAGCCGTTCAAGTTTGCCAATAAGAAACGTAAAGTATTACGAATACGACGATAGCTGTCACTTACACGGCTAAAGATTTCGTTACTTGCGGCAATTTCATAACGATAATCGCTTGATGCAACATATAAACGTAAACCATCAGCACCTAACTGCTTGATGATGTCTTCAAGTGGGATAAAGTTACCCAATGATTTCGATAATTTGCGACCTTTTTCATCCACGGTAAAACCATGTGTAAGCAGGGCTTTATAAGGTGCACGTTTATGGATCGCAATCGACGTGAGCAATGAAGACTGGAACCAACCACGATGTTGGTCAGAACCTTCAAGATATAAATCAGCAGGATCTTGCAGTTCTGCACGTTCACGCAATACTGCATAGTGCGTTGTACCTGAGTCAAACCATACATCGAGCGTGTCACGAACAGCATTGTACTGCTCAGCATCATCACCGATAAATGCTTTGGCTTCACGATTATACCAACCATCAATGCCTTCTTTTTCGATGAGCTTCGCCACATCTTCAATGAGCTCTGCGGTACGAGGGTGCAATTCATTGGTATCTTTATGTACAAAGAATGGAATCGGCACACCCCAAGTCCGTTGACGAGAGATACACCAGTCTGGGCGACCTTCAATCATTGACTTGATACGGTTTTTACCCCAATCAGGGACAAAGTCGATGTCGTTTTCAATTGCATTTAAAGCATCTTGGCGTAACCCATTCGCATCCATGCTGATAAACCATTGTGGGGTTGCACGGAAGATGATTGGTGTTTTATGACGCCAGCAATGCGGGTAACTGTGCTTAATCGGCAGATGCGCCCAGAGTTTGCCAGCATCTGTTAATGCTTCAATGATTTTTGGATTGGCTTTATAAATGTGCTCGCCTGCAAAAAGAGGCGCAGTCGGTAAATATACACCATTACCACTTACAGGGTTTTCAACTTTTAAGTTATAGATTAAGCCAACTTTATAATCGTCCACACCATGTCCAGGTGCAGTATGCACAGCACCTGTACCACTGGTTGCAATGACATGTTCACCTAAAATCACAGGTACTTGACGATCTACAATCAATGGATGTTGTAATTGTAAGTTTTCGAGCGTCGCACCAACAAAGTCAGCCAATACTTTTGGTTGTTCAAGTTTGTAACGTTCACATGCAGATTCAACTAAATCTTTGGCTAAGATTAAGTTTTGTGTACCACGCTCAGACTGAACTTCCACCAATTGATAGGCAATATCCGCATGTAAGGCAACCGCTTGGTTTGCAGGTAATGTCCAAGGTGTCGTTGTCCAAATCACGATATCTGTTGGATTGTTAACGCTGACACCAACTTTTGCAGACAAATCAGCAAGATCTACAACACCGAAACCCACATCAATTGCATCAGATTTTTTATCTTCATATTCCACTTCTGCTTCAGCAAGTGATGATCCACAATCCATACACCAGTTCACTGGTTTTAGACCAGGTTCGATATGACCTGCTTTGGCAATTTCACCGAGCGCGCGAACAATATCTGCTTCTTGTTTGAAGTTCATGGTGAGATATGGATTATCCCAATCTCCAAACACGCCCATACGAACAAAGTCTTTTTTCTGTAATTCGACTTGGGTATATGCATATTCACGGCAGGCTTTACGGAAAGTCGATGCGTCAACTTTTACGCCAACTTTACCGATTTTTTCTTCGACTTTGAGTTCGATTGGTAGACCATGACAGTCCCAACCTGGAACATAAGGTGCGTCAAAATCATCTAAAGTACGACTTTTAACAATAATGTCTTTTAAAACTTTATTGACGACATGACCTAAATGCAATGAACCATTTGCATATGGAGGACCGTCATGCAGAATATATTTTTTCTTGCCAATACGCGAAGCACGAATCTGCTGATAAATGTTGTCGGCATACCACTCTTCTAACCATTTTGCTTCACGTACTGCGAGATTTGCTTTCATTGCAAATTCAGTACCTGGTAGGTTTAGCGTGGCTTTATAATCCACTGCATTTTCAGAAGTTTGCTTATCGCTCATGCAAGTTGTCATCCAATATTATCAGCACCATTGCTGACGCGTTTTACAATAAAAGTTTAAGTTAAAAAGGAAATTTGGGGGTGTTTTTGCGAAACTCAAGCAAACGCTCGACATCATCATCAATTCCCGCCTGAAGCGCTTCAAGTGATGGGTAATTTAATTCACCATGTAAATAGTCGAGGAAAGTGACTCGCATTAACAGACCATACAGATTAGCAGAAACATTTGGAAAATGTACTTCTAATCGCCATTCTGGATGTTCTTGTTTGATTGCAGGGCGTGTTCCCACATGGCCCGCACCAAATAACGCATCTGTTTGATAGCCAGCAACACCTATTTTATCGGGGTTCTCAGCTCTGACTTTCTGTGTCAATGAGGTACTTTCGCAAATAACATCAACAGCATAAATACCACTTAAACAGGGTTTATGACGGCCAAGTCGAACATTGATGGTTGGAAAATTCAAAGTACGACCAATTTGATCACCATATTGCACACGACCAATCATGCTATATGGACGACCTAATAATTTTGCTGCAAGTGATAAGTCACCCGCTTGGAGAACTTGGCGAATACGGGTTGAACTGACACGTTCGCCATTAAATTCAATGGTATTGAGATTGGTGACATCAAAACCATATTGTTTTAAAAATTCACTATTGCCTTGACGGTCTTTACCGAAGTGAAAATCATCACCTAAGATCAAACTTTGCGCATTGAGTTTGTTTTTTAACAGGCTTGCAAAGTTTTCAGCACTTAAGCTACGGAATTGATTATCAAATTTAGCGATAGCAATATAGTCGACACCCAATTCAGATAAATATTCTACTTTTTCTCTGAGTGATGAAATCCGTGGTGGTGCTTCATAACCTTTGAAAAACTCTAAAGGTTGCGGCTCAAAAATCATCACCAAGGTTTTTAAATTTTGGGCTTTCGCCACTTCTTTGAGTTGAGAAACCATCGCCTGATGTCCCAAATGGACACCATCAAAATTGCCAATCGTCACAGCGGTTTGGGGCAATTGAAAATTTGGTGCTAAGGCATTTAGACGTAACAGCTGCATGGTTTCAAAATAAGCTTAAAATTTGAAAGGACTATATATTGCCATAATCTCACAGTTTCGTCTTTGTTGTTGTGTTTTTATCCAGAAAAAAATGACTGAGAATACTTTTATATCAGTAAAGTTGATTCATTTTATGAAATTAAATCAATTTTATTTATTAGAGGATGCTTTTATAATCAATTTATCTGCTGAAATGAGGATGAAGCAATGAAAAAGCCATTTTACCAACTTGAACAAACAGGTGATGTGATTCGACAGTTTACGCCAAACTGGTTCACCATGACCATGGGAACAGGGGTTGTTGCACTGATCTTGCCTGAATTTCCGTTTGCATCTGATTTTTTATGGCAGCTGGCAACTATTTTATGGCAGTTCAACACACTACTGTTTACTGTATTTATCATACTGTATGTTCTACGCTGGCTCATCTATCCTCAAGAAGCGAAGCAGATTTTTTCCCATCCCGCAATGGCACTCTTTTTAGGTGCAATTCCAATGGGGTTGGCAACGGTACTAAATGGCTTTTTAAAATATGGCATACCTATGTATGGTGATGTTGCGTTCCAAATTGCGCAGTTGTTGTGGTACGTCGATGTGGTTTTAGCGGTGGGTATCGGGGTGCTGGTACCGTTTTGTATGTTCCATAAACAAGATCATCAATTGCATACAATGACTGCAATGTGGCTATTGCCAATTGTGGCCTGTGAAGTTGCAGCAACATCAGGCGGCTTACTTTTAGCGCATATGCATGCTAGTCAACAGGCAGTGGCTATTTTATTCGCCAGTTATATGCTGTGGGGGATGTCTGTATTGCCTGCTTTTGGGATTCTCACCATTCTGATGTTACGTTTGGCTGTACATCAATTGCCGAGCAAAGAGTTGGCAATTACGAGCTGGTTAGCTTTAGGGCCAATTGGTACAGGTGCATTGGCACTCTTGGTTCTAGGTGCTCAGGCTCCTCAAGTCTTGGCATTGATTCAGTTAGAAAATTTAGGTGTGTTCTTTCAAAATGCTGGGATTGTGGCAAGTTTTATTTTGCTTGGCTTTGGTGTGTGGTGGGTTGCAATCGCAGTTCTAACCACACTTAAACATGCGGCAACCGAGCTACCATTTAATCTTGGTTGGTGGGGCCTGACTTTCCCACTGGGTGTATTTACCTTGGCAATATTGAGTTTAGGTCACCAATTACATCTCAGTTTTATTGTAGATACAGGCTTAGCATTTGCTGCAATTTTAATGATGTTGTGGGTGATGGTGATGAGCAAAACTTTGCGGGGGATGTATCAAGGGAATTTGTTTTTTTCTCCTTGTTTAAAGACTTTTTTAGAACGTGAATAAACAGAAAACCTTGTTAATCAGTCTATAAAACAATCATTAAGAACCAATGATAAAATCGCCCAAGCCCAATTGTCTATTGATGACAATTGGGCTTTTTTAATATTGAAATACAAAATAAATATTATATAAGCAGTATGATGTTGGTTTGAGAAAATTTAAAAATGGATGAATGTTGCAATCAATGAGGATTCAAAAAGCATTTCAGCCCGTGCTAGAAGAGGTGATTAACGCTTTTAGTCGCAGCTTTACCGAAGATTTACATAGTATCTATGTTTATGGCAGTGTCGCTCAAGGCATTGCAATTATCGGTCAGTCAGATTTAGACCTTTGTGTTGTTTTTAAAAATAAACCTAATAATTTAAATGAAAAGATTGCTGAAATAAGCGCAAATCTTAAGGTTTTACACCCATTTCTGCCTAAAGTTGATGTCGATATTGGTTTTCTAGACGAGGTTTTAAATAAGCATTCCCTACAAAGTTGGGGAGCATGGATCAAATTCTTTTGTCAGCACATTTATGGAGAAGATTTATCTGCGCTTTTTAACGATGTTCAGATTGATCGAGATGTAATTAAGGCGATAAATAGTGGTTATGATGCAGATATACAAGGTTATTTACGTATATTAGATGCATCTGATCAAACAGCAAAAGAATTAATCAACCTTAAAAAATCTTTAATTAAACGGATAATACGACTGCTCCCTTTAACATTGGATAATATAGAAGGATGGCCATGCAATTTAAATGATACTGTGGCACAAGCGATAGATGTATATCCTGAACAAAAAGCAGCGTTTCAATACTTGTTAAACGAACTTGATCACCCAAATGTATCGAGTGAGACCTCTCTCCAAGAAATAAAAAACGTTTATTTGTGGATAGATGCTCACATTATATAAAAATAAAAAAAGCAGCCTTTTGGCTGCTTAAAATAGGTTAAATTTATAATTATGATTTATCTTTTAAGCTAAAGAACCAGTTGAGAATCAATGCTGCAAACGTTGCAGTACCAATACCACCCAAGTTGAAATCACCAAATTGAAGGGCAAAGTCACCTGTTCCTAAAATGATTGTTACTGCGGCAACCATCAAGTTTTTATTTTGAGAAAAATCGACTTTGTTTTCAATCCAAATCTTCGCACCCGCAATGGTAATTAAACCAAAGACCACGATTGAAGCACCTGTTAAAATCGCCGTTGGGATGGTATGAATAACTGCGCCAAATTTAGGTGAAAACCCTAAGAAAATTGCAAAAATACCCGCAATAACAAAAACAATTGTAGAATAAACACGAGTAACGGCCATTACACCAATATTCTCACCATAGGTGGTCATACCCGGTGCTCCGACACCACCAGAAAGCGTGGTTGCAATACCATCTGCAACAAAAGCTTTACCAATTTGTGGATCTAGGTTTTCGCCAGTCATGGCACTGACTGCTTTGATATGCCCCAAGTTTTCTGCCACTAAAATTAAAGCAATCGGGGCAATAATTAACATTGCATTGAGATCAAAAACAGGTGAATGGAAAGTGGGTGTACCAAACCATGCGGCTTGTTGAATAGGCGTGAAATTAATCGGTGTTCCATTTCCCATTACATTTGCAACAATGAAATAGATCAAATAAGCCAATAACAACCCAACCAAGAGCAATAAGCGTTGTAATAGCCCTTTCGTGAATACAGCAATTGAACCCATACACAGTACAGTGACCAAGGCCATCCACATATTAAAGTCATTACCAGCGACACCTTTCACCGTAACAGGCGCAAGGTTTAAACCAATGATCATGACCACTGCACCAGTCACCACTGGTGGCATGAGTTTTTCAATCCACTTGGTTCCCGTTGCCATGACGAGTAAGCCGAACATTGCATACAACACACCACATGCCATGATCCCGCCAGCTGCAACAGCTAAATTTGCATTTGGTGTACCTGTACCTGATGCAGCATAGCCAGTTGCAGCAATTACGACCCCAATAAAGGCAAAGCTTGAACCTAGGTAACTTGGAACACGACCACCCGTAACAATAAAGAATAAGATGGTACAAATCCCTGACATTAAAATGGCAAGGTTTGGGTCAAAGCCCATTAAAAAGGGTGCGAGTACAGTTGCACCAAACATGGCAAATGCATGTTGAATCCCTAAAACGACACTTTGCGCAGGAGGTAAATACTCATTGGTACCGACAGGTCTTGCATCAATGCTGCCAGAATAAGGACGCCATTTGGGAAACCAGTTGGACATAAATTGAGCACTCAAAAAACAAATTGGACACATCATACGCTTTCTTTTCGAGAGTTTTAATCATTTTAGTCAAACTAAGCACTTGCATTTATTAGGGAAAATTGATGTTTTGTACCATTTGGTCAAATATTTGAATGATGTTAGTGCGTAAAATCAAAGTATTAAAAAATATAAATATAAAAAAGAAGAATAATTCAGGATTTTGTAACTGCTTAAATTTTTTCCATTCAAATTGAGATTTTTTTGCAATTGTTGATGAATTAGGCATTTTATTTGTGTGAAATTGCTTCTATTCTAAATTAATAGTTTCATTTTTCGTTAGCACTGATTCAACGTTCTTCTGTTTATATACTTTATATAATTTTGAAATTCTTTTTCTAACTCGACAAGATTTTTATTATTAATCATATGCTTCTCATATTTTGGAATTTTCGACTTTAGAGTTCCTTCATTATTTAAAACAGTATAACTATAATTTTCTCTGTAACCTGTTAAAAATTTTGAATTGAAAAAATATAATATTGTCTCAGTTCCATATACTCCAGAATCACCATCTATTTGAGAAATAATCACACAATTTTTTTTATCTAATTTATAGATACTAATTTCATTATCAAAGACGGGACCTCCATTTTCAATTTCATAATCTATGATAAAGCTCTGTAAGATTTTAAATTTATTTTTAATTTCATATCCTGTATATTTATAAGAATCAGTGATTTTAGTTGTACAACCTCCAACTATAAAAATAAAAAATAACAAGGCTAAAACATTTTTCATAAACACTCCGAAAGCTAAAAATTTAATTTTTTATAATTACTTATACCAAGTACTAAAAGTTGAGGTCTTAAGTCACGCCATGTTTTTCCATTCGGATGTAATTCGAAATGAGGTCTATCAATTAGGGATTTCCATCGACCACCCCATACTAATCCTAATTGTTCACCAATTGGTCCTAATTTTTTATGATCTTCTTCTGCACTATTTCTTCTGTCTTGTGGAGATAATTTCTGATTATAGGCAACAATTTCACCATCTCGCACAGACCAAACATCTACAGCCAAACCATATTGGTGATAACTTTTTAATGGTCCCGCTTTTGTAACCCCGCCAGATAAAGCGCCTTGTGCTGCAGGGCTTCTATAACCATCCGTAATTGTCCAACATATGTTGAGTGTTTGGTAGCCAGTATTAATTAATTGAATTATGTAGGGTTGATATATTGGATGAAGTTCAGAAATTCTAGCTAATGCCCGTTTGTAATGCTTTTCTCCTCCACATGCCTCTGGTAATAAGCCACTAGTATTGACAGGATCAGGTGCTTCCACTTCAGCCACAGGAGATTCTTCTTTGTTTTGAGAAGCATTCTGTTTTACTTTTGGTGGCGTAGATTTCTTATCTTTCTTGCTCTCAATTTTAGCTTTTGCTTGAGTGAGCCCTACTTTTCGGTCATAGACTTTTAACTTTTGGTTCTCACGGAGATGATCATCGCTTAGCCCATTAAGCTTTTTAATTTCATCGACCGTATTAGCTGTAAGCTTTGCAATTAAAGTTAATGTATCTTTATACTGAACCACAATGATCGTGGTTTTTTCTTGCTGACGAGGCTTTGTTTCTACTGGCTTAGTTTTATTTTCAGGAGTTGCTGTTTTTTTGACAGGGATTTTTAGCACTTGCCCAGGATGAATATCTGTATCACTTTTTAAATTATTTATTTTGATCAATTCTGATGTCGTTGTTTGATTATCATTCGCTATTCGAGATAAATAATCACCTTCAGCCACAATATAGGTTGATCTTAGATAAGTACCAGTTGCCACATCCTTTGTAGAAAGATTCACGCCTTTCAGTAAAACTTTTGGGCTACGAACAATAAAAATTGTTTTTTCTCCAACCAGCTGTATTTTGACTTTAGATTGATATTCCCCAGATGTACTACTCCTGATCCTCACATCAATCATCGTGCCTATAGGTCGCTTAAACCAAACAGATTCACCACTGGCAGGAGTAACATGATCAGATATAAGAGAAGACCCCACCCAAAGTTGATGGACTAATCCTTGAATAGGTTGTTCTAATGCATCAAGAAATTTAATATTTGCTAAGCAATCCATCATTAAACCTCTTGATCATGCTGGTCATGTGAACGGCATAGGTATTCAAACGCGTCCTCATCGTCAAGACCATCATCTACAGACACGGTCCAATCTTCTTCTGTACCAATGAGAATATCGTAGTTATCATTATGGTCCGAGCTTAGTCTTTGAGTTCGCCCATGCTGATCCAGTGTTCCTGAAACATAGGTGTTATTTTTATTATTGATGAGTTTATATTTCACATTAGAAAAATCAGTCTGGTAAAAAAGATCATAAAAATCCCATTTATTACTAAATAGAGTCTCTTCTTTTAAGATAGGAAGTGTTGGAATTTCAGCTTTAACACGACTTCCCGTTTTAAACTGATGTTGCCCGGCAAAAACTTTAAAATCATTTGGTGTTTTAATTGTTATGCCATTTTTTGAAATGATGATTTGTGAACCACCAGCCATGACTATACCATTTATTAGTTTGTTGATATTATATGTTTAGCATATCTTACAAAAATGAACAATATGACTTTTATCATTGCTATACAACTTGAGGATGGTGTAGTGGTTGCTGTAGATAACAAAAACATTCAATTAAAAGATAAAAATATCAATGATTTTGAGGAATATGACGATGTAAAGTTGTATGGGTGGGATGGCGGTGTTATCACGGGAACGGGTGAAATGTATGTCATTGATAAAGCAATAAGACTTTTTATTAATAATGCTGAATCTGATCTTAAAAAATTACCAGAATGTTTAAATATATCGAGACAAATTCGTGAAATGGAGGTTGGTCAGCATGAGCAAATCCAATCATCCAAATTGCTCTATTCAAGCTTTAGTGATTCAGGTGCAAAAATTTTTGCGGTTGAATGTGATGAAACAGGCGTTTATCGAACTCGTGAATTTCAAAATAACGATGTAATCGTTTGGTTTTTTAACCAAAATATTCAGGAAATAACGCAAGATTTAAACAACTTGTATAGCAATGCACGAAGTTATAGTTCTTTTGAGCAACAAGCAGATGGGTTTAATTATTACCTTCATCCTATTGCAGAAATTTTCTATAAACAAAGTCAAGTCGATACTTGGATGAGTAGCAGTTTTAATATTTGCTTCCAAACAAGAAACCAATGCTTTTCTGCCTATATCCATAATCAAAGAAATGACTTTATCAAGGGTCACTAAGTTGAAGGGGTACCTATGTACCCCTTCAAAGAAACTTGAACTTAACCCGTATTACGTAAACCTGCCGCAATACCAGCAATACTGACCATCAGTGCATGATCTACAGGCGTATGCTCCGCCTGACATTCAGCCAAGTATGCACGACGACGTTTCATCAATTCGGCTTGTAATAAATGCAAGGGTAATAAATACGGCTTACGTACTTTCATGGCTTGATCAAGTACATCATTGGAACTTAACAGCTGCGATTCACCTTTCATCGCCAACAGGGTTTGTACTGCATCATGCAAGCGTTGACGTAATTCAGCACCAAGTACTTTTAAGTCCTCATCATCGGTAAGATGAGATTCATAATACAGTGCAATATTTGAGTCGGCTTTAGAGAGAACCATTTCCAACATATCAATTAAGGTTTGGAAATAAGGCCATTCCGTTAACATTTCATCCAATACCGCTTTTTGACCTTGATCAATCACTTGGTTGATCGCTGCGCCAGTACCCAGCCAAGCAGGAAGCATTAAACGAATTTGGGTCCAGGCAAAAACCCAAGGAATGGCACGTAAAGATTCGATCCCACCACTGACTTTACGCTTTGCAGGGCGTGAACCAAGTGGCAACATTTGTAACTCAAGCTCAGGGGTGACGGTACGTAAATATTTAACAAAATGAGGATTTTCACGCACGGTCTGACGATAAACCTGAACAGATAAATCCGTCATGCTGTGCATCAAATCTCGCCATGCTTGTTTTGGCACAGGCGGTGGTAATAATGTCGCTTCTAAGGTTGCAGCAGCATAAATTTCCAAATTTTGTAAGGCAATTTCTTCTAGACCAAATTTAAAGCGAATCATTTCACCTTGTTCAGTCACACGGATTGCGCCTGAAATTGAACCCGGTGGTTGAGAAAATAATGCTTGTTGCGTCGGTGCACCACCACGACTGATTGAACCACCGCGACCATGGAACAAAGTCAGTTGAACGCCGTGTTGTTTGGCAATTGCCGTTAACTCTTCTTGCGCACGATACTGGGCCCAGTTTGCGGACATAAAGCCAGCATCTTTGGCCGAGTCCGAATAGCCAATCATGACTTCGTGCTTAGCTTGGATATGCTGTTTATACCAGTGCATATTGAACAGGGTACTCATGGTACTTGCAGCACCATCCAAGTCTTTCAAGGTTTCAAATAAAGGAACAACGCGTAATGGATGCTCAATTCCCGCTTCTTTTTGTAGTAACAGTACCGCCAAAACATCACTTGGATATTCCGCCATTGAAATGATATAAGCGCCTAAGCTTTCTTTGGGTTGTTCAGCCAAAGTACGCATGGTTGCAAAGACTTCTTGAACATCAGGGTTTTCAATCAGACTACCTGAAGGCTCATTTAAATGTTTAGGCAATAACGGGCGTTTGCTTTGTAATTCTTGCAATAAGAAATTTTGACGCGCTTGTTCTGTCCATGTCTCAAAATTACCCAAACCGAGATATTCGGTAATTGCTGAGATAGCTTGGCGATGACGACCTGACTCTTGGCGAATATCCAGTTTAAGCAATTCAATACCGAAACAATTTACTCGATAGATAAAGTCGAGCAATTTACCATTGGCAATCTCAGGTAAATTACATGCCATTAGTGAACGATAGCAAAGTAATAACGGTTGTAACAATTCATCTTTATGGCGAATGATTAAACTGCGATCTACATCTGAATGTTGACCACGTAATTTATCAGCCAACCATTGACGGGTTGCTTTGAGGCGTTCACGGGTCGCACGTAAATATTCGCGGTAAGGTTCAGGATGGCTATAACCCAAAGCTTGAAGTAGCTCATTGGAATAGGCTTCAATCGAGAGTTCCCAACGAAGATCTTCGATATCACGTACATAAAGGTCAGCCGCTTTCCAGCGTGACAACCACAAAACTTCTTGAGTAATGTTATGGGTGACGTTCGGGTTACCATCACGGTCACCCCCCATCCAAGATGCAAAACGAATTGGAGAAATATCCAAAGGCAAAACCTTTGCACAATTGTCCTGAACGAGGTCATCCAATTCACGGATGAATTTTGGAACCGCATTCCATAAGGTCTGTTCAATCGTGGTAAAACCCCATTTTGCTTCATCTATCGGGGTTGGGCGATGCTGACGGATTTCGTCAGTTTGCCATGCAGAACAGATCAGTTGTTTTAAATCGGTTAACACATCTGCACGTTGCTTAGGTGTCAGTTTTTGCTGGTCAAAAGTAGACAGGCAATGATTAATGCCATCATATTTTTGGATTAAAGTACGACGACTGACTTCGGTTGGATGCGCCGTGAGAACCAATTCAATTTTTAATTCACAAATTTGTTTATAGAGCGTTTCTGCTGAAATTTGCTGATCTTTGAATTTGCTAAACAAATGATCCAGCACATTGGGTGATGGCGAATTTTCATCGCACTCACTTTGACGACGACTACGCACAACGTGATATTGTTCAGCAATATTGGCAAAATTTAGAAAGTGTGAAAAGGCGCGGGTGAGTGGCAGAATTTCATCATCTTTTAAATTTAAAAATAATTGTTCAAGTTGTTTTTCTGCTTCAATTTGACCATCTCGAGCACCTTTACCTAAAGCCCGAATTTGTTCAATTTGATTAAACAAATCTTGTCCTGCATGTTCCTTTAGCGTTTCGCCTAAAAGGTTTCCGAGTAAGCGTACATCTTCACGCAGCGGAGCATCAATTTGTTGAACCATTTGTTACTCTCCAGTTCTTGTTATCTCGAATATAACGTGATTCCACCACAATCCAAGAGACTCCCTACAAAAGTATGTAAATGACTGTGCAAGAAGTCGGCTTTGGCTTAATTTTAATTTGGATATTTAGCTTTAGTTTTTGCCCTTTTGATATCAACAAGCCTATGCGATATGCATTGAGTATGCCTTAAACAACAATTGGACATTATTTTGTTTTTAAATAATTTCAGTTGGCTTTATATTTCATCATAAATAAATCAATACTTTCGGTGATGATTTGCTGTTTTTCATCTTCGGTGGGAATTGGGCGGATCCCCAATAAGACCTCGTGGTGTCGAACACCCAATAATAATGACAGAATCAGATTGATTTGTTTTTCAATGTTATCTGCTTGAATAAATTTAAGCGTGCCCGCTTGTTGGAAAAAATCTTGCCAGACTGCACACATTCTTTGATGGGAAGAATTATAAAACTGTAAAGCTAAAGGATTTTTTTCTGCGGCAAGTTCTAACAGCAAATGCTCAAGTTTAATGGCTTCAGGTAAGCTAATAACAGTGAGTGTCAACTCGCACGCCTGAAAAAAATGCGCATAAAAATTACTTTGAGCATTGAGCTGCAATGGCCGGGCATTGATGGATGCAGCACAAGTCTCTTCAATGGAGCAGCAAAATAAAGTTTCTTTATCTTGAAAATGGTTATATACCGTCAGCTTTGTGACGCCTGCTTCTTTGGCAATTTGGTTCATGCTTGAACCATGATAACCCAATTTTAGAAATAGCTTTTTGGCGGCTTCCAAAATGTGTTTCCGTTTTTCTAAGTCCTTGGGACGTCCAGCTGTTATTTGCACAATAAGTTCCAAAAAAAGAAAAATAGGTCAATTACTCTATACATGATTCACAATTACTGTACCATGCAGTATATTAATTAAAAAATGAGCAAATAAATATACTCATTCTATTTTGCCCGAAAAAATGCATTTGATTAAGAGCCTTGCCTATGCGTAGTTTAAATTTAATGATCACGAGCCTATTGGTATTGTGTAGTGTAACAATAGTGGGGTGTAGCAAACCAGCACCTGAAGCGGAACAAATTCCCTTGGTGATGGTGACGCAACCTGCAACATCACATGAAGACCAAAAAAGTTATGCGGGGGATGTTCAAGCTCGACAGCAAACAGCATTGGCATTCCGTGTCGGGGGACAAATTACAGAACGCTATGTCGATGTTGGGGTTCGTGTCAAAGTTGGGCAAGTCTTAGCAAAACTTGATGTGAAAGATGCCCAATTACAATTGAATTCAGCCAAAGCACAACTTGAAAGTGCACAATCTGCGGCTAAGGCTGCAGCAGATGAATTTAAACGCTTTCAGCAGCTCTTACCGATCAATGCCGTGAGTCGTTCACAGTATGATTCAGTGAAAAATCAATATGATGCTGCTCAGGCAAGTTTAAAACAAGCCCAATCTAATTATGATGTGAGCGCCAATCAAACAGGTTATAACCAATTGATTGCCAATAAAAATGGGGTGATTACCCAACGTAATATTGAAACTGGGCAAGTGATTTCAGCAGGGCAAGCGGCATACCAACTGGCGATTGATGGTGATCGTGAAGTGGTGATAGGTGTACCTGAACAAGCCATTGCAGAGATTAAAGTCGGTCAAAATGCATGGGTAACTTTATGGTCTAAACCTCAAGATCGATTTGCTGCCTATGTTCGAGAGATTTCTCCAGCAGCCGATCAATCACGTACATTTATGGTTAAAGTGGCTTTAAAAGAAGGGCAGTCCGCTATTCAACTTGGGCAAAGTGCGCGGGTATTTTTTAATCAAAATATTCAAAATGTATTGAGTGTGCCTTTATCTAGCGTCTCAGCAAACAATAATCAAGCCTATATCTGGGTGGTGAATCCAGATCAAACGATTCGTAAAGTTTCAGTGACTTTGGGCAGCTATGGTCGTGACAGCGTTACTGTTGTGAATGGCTTAAATCCTGGGCAATGGGTGGTTGTAGGAGGGGTACATTTACTTCGTGAAAAGCAAAAAATAAAACCGGTAGACCGTGAAAATCGTGCTGTAACTGTTCAAAAAGGAGCATGATCATGAGTCCATTTAACGCCTTTAACTTGTCAGAATGGGCACTCAAAAATAAAGGATTAGTACTTTATTTTATGATTTTGCTCGGTATTGTTGGGCTATTTTCCTATTCAAAGCTCTCTCAGAGTGAAGATCCACCATTTACTTTTAAAGTCATGGTGGTACAAACCTATTGGCCTGGTGCAACAGCTCAAGAGGTTTCTTTACAAGTTACCGATAAAATTGAAAAAGAACTGATGAGCACAGGGCTCTATGACAAGATTATGGCTTACTCGCGTCCGGGTGAGTCTATGGTCATGTTTATGGCAAAAGACTCATTAAAATCTAACCAAATTCCAGATGTTTGGTATCAAGTGCGTAAAAAAGTAGGCGATATCAAAACACAGTTACCTTCTGGTGTTCAGGGGCCGTTCTTTAATGATGAATTTGGTGACACCTTTGGGAATATCTATGTCTTAACAGGCAAAGATTTTGATTATGCAACGTTAAAAGAATATGCAGACCGGTTACAGCTTCGCTTACAACGGGTAAAAGATGTCAGTAAAGTCAATCTGGTGGGCTTACAAGATCAAAAAATTTGGATTGAGCTTTCCAACACCAAAGCCGTGCAAATGGGCGTACCAGTTACTGCAATCCAAGAAGCCTTGGCAAAGCAAAACAGTGTGACCAGTGCAGGCTTTTTTGAAACAGGCACTGACCGTATTCAAGTGCGAGTCAGTGGTGCTTTAAAAAGTGTCGATGATTTGAAAAAAATGCCATTGTTGGTGGGAAATCGAACCATTCAACTGGGCGATGTTGCTGACGTTTATCGTGGATTTAGTGAGCCTGCACAACCTCGCATGCGTTTTATGGGCGAGAATGGAATTGGTTTAGCGGTTTCTATGCGTAAAGGTGGTGACATCATCGCATTGGGTAAAAACCTAGAAACGGAATTTAAAACCTTACAAAAATCACTGCCTTTAGGTATGGAACTGAAAAAAGTTTCAGATCAGCCTGTGGCTGTTCAACGCAGTATTCATGAATTTGTCAAAGTTCTTGCAGAAGCAGTCATTATCGTTTTATTGGTGAGCTTTTTTTCGCTTGGTTTTCGTACAGGCTTGGTGGTGGCATTTTCGATTCCGCTGGTGCTTGCGATGACTTTTGCAGGCATGAATTTATTTGATGTTGGCTTACATAAGATTTCTCTAGGAGCCTTGATTCTGGCCTTAGGGTTATTGGTTGATGATGCCATCATTGCTGTCGAAATGATGACCATCAAAATGGAGCAGGGCTATAGCAGGATGAAGGCAGCTGGTTTTGCATGGACCAGTACGGCATTTCCAATGCTGACAGGAACATTAATTACCGCAGCAGGTTTTTTACCTATTGCTACAGCCGCATCAAGCACAGGGGAATATACCCGTTCAATTTTCCAAGTGGTGACCATTGCCTTAATTGTTTCATGGATTGCTGCTGTGGTTTTCGTTCCTTATCTAGGCGATAAGTTACTTCCAGATTTTAACAAAGTGCCACAAAAAGCGCCGTGGTATCAGCGTCTTCTCGCAAGATTACGAAAGCAACCAGAACCTCAGCCCGTGATTCATCATACTGGTGAGCATTTTGATCCATATCAATCTAAATTTTACCAAAGCTTTAGAAAGTTGGTGAATTGGTGTGTCACCTATAGAAAAACCGTCATTTCAATTACGGTTGGGGTTTTTGTCCTGTCTGTGGTGATGTTTAAGTTTGTACCCCAACAATTTTTCCCGTCTTCAAACCGTGCTGAAATTTTGGTTGATTTAAAATTGGAAGAAGGCGCATCACTGACTGCAACTGAAGATGCCGTGAAGAAAGTCGAGGCATTTTTATCCAAGCAAAAGGGCATTGATAATTATGTTGCTTATGTAGGAACAGGTACACCACGCTTCTATCTGCCTTTAGATCAACAGATGCCACAAGCCAGTTTTGCACAATTTGTGGTTTTAGCATCGTCATTGGATGATCGTGATGAAATTCGTAAATCCTTAGATACACAAATTCGCCAATTATTGCCGCAGGTGCGTATCCGTGTCTCTTTATTAGAAAATGGTCCTCCAGTCGGCTATCCATTGCAATTTCGTGTATCAGGTGAAGATATTGCAATTGTTCGTCAGGAGGCGCAAAAAGTTGCTCAACTGGTGGGTGAAAATCCAAATACCGCAAATGTTCATTTGGACTGGGGTGAGCAAAGTAAAATCATTTCTTTGGTGATTGATCAAGACCGTGCCCGTCAAATGGGTGTGACCTCAGAAGATTTGGCGAATTTTTTAAACAGTTCAATATCGGGTGCAATTATCAATCAATATCGTGAAAAACGTGAGCTGATTGATGTTCGTATCCGCGGTGATCAGGCTGAGCGAGTCAATGTTGAAGCATTATCCAGTCTTGCTGTTCCAACAAGCAAAGGCACCACCGTACCTTTGGCGCAAATCGCTACACTCCAATATAAATTTGAAGATGGTTTGATTTGGCACCGCAATCGTTTACCGACCATTACTGTACGTGCAGATATTCGGACCAAGTTACAGCCTGCAACGGTGGTCAATGAGCTGGCTGAAAAAATGGATCAGCTTCGTACAACCTTACCAAGTGGTTATTTGCTAGAAGTTGGTGGCGCGGTAGAGGAGTCGGCAAAAGGGCAAACTTCTGTAAATGCAGGGATGCCATTATTCCTTGCGGTGGTATTTACTTTGCTGATGCTGCAGTTAAAGAGTATTTCGCGCTCATTCATTGTATTTTTGACAGCGCCGTTAGGTTTAATTGGGGTGGTATTATTCCTGCTCTTATTCAATAAGCCTTTTGGTTTTGTGGCGATGCTGGGCACCATTGCATTATCTGGAATGATTATGCGTAACTCACTGATTCTGATTGATCAGATCGAACAAGATATTCGAGCTGGGCAGAATCAATGGGATGCGATTTTGGATGCTACAGTTCGTCGATTCCGTCCCATTATTCTCACCGCCTTGGCAGCGGTATTGGCCATGATTCCGCTTTCTCGGAGTATTTTCTTTGGACCAATGGCAGTGGCTATTATGGGTGGTTTAATTATTGCGACACTTTTAACGTTATTTTTCTTACCAGCGTTGTATGCGACTTGGTTTAAGATTAAAAAAACTACAGAAAATACATAAATTGTTGAGAATATTAGGTGCGAAAAATTGAAAACTTCAATATAGTAGCACTTAATCTTTAACAGAAAATAACATAGGAAATTTTATTGCATAATAAGTAAATCGGTATGCAATAAATTTGAGGTCAAAAACACCCATGGGGCAAACAAATCCAGAACAGCATCGTAAATTTATTACGAGCTCTTATTTGTTTATGTTTCTTGCATTGTTTACGGTGATTACAGCCGTGTTGGCGTATTGGTTAGCACGTAAAGTAGCAGTGGCAGATAATGCAGAGGTATGGATACATGCGCAAGCGTTGTGGATTATGCGCAATGCTCTCATTTTTTTGATTTTGGCAGCCTTTGCTGCGCTATGGTTTATTCCGTTAATCTTTTTCTATTGGGACAGTTTCATTTGGGTAAAAGCGTGCACTGTGGCAGGTGTGGTATTTAGTGCCATTGCGTGGTTATATTTACTCAATACATGGCTCAAAGGTTTTACTAAATATTTACAGAAAAAAGCTGTTTTTTAAAAAAAAACCACATTTCACGCTTGTAAAAAATAACATCGCCCCCAATTTACTCTGCATAGAAGTATTATCAAATTTTGTGGAGCATCGCCAATCATGGCTAAACGTGATTATTATGAGGTTTTAGGTGTTGCTAAAACCGCTAGTGATGATGAAATTAAAAAAGCCTACCGTAAGTTGGCGATGAAGTATCATCCAGATCGTAATCCTGACAACTCAGAAGCTGAAGAAAAGTTTAAAGAATGTGCGGAAGCATATGAAATTCTTTCTGACGGTGAAAAACGTAGCATGTACGACCGTATGGGTCATAACGCCTTTGAAGGTGGTATGGGCGGCGGTGGCTTTGGTGGTGGTTTCAGCGCCGAAGACATTTTCAGTCAGTTTGGTGACATCTTCGGTGGCGCTTTTGGCGGTGGTGGCCGCGGTCAGCAACGTGCGCGTCGTGGTTCCGACCTGCGTTATGTCATGGAATTAACGCTTGAAGAAGCGGTGCGAGGCGTTAAGAAAACCATTACCTTTACTGCACCAGCACCTTGTGATGTGTGTGATGGTAAAGGTTCAAAAAATCCAAATGATGTAGAAACCTGTAAGACTTGTCATGGTGCAGGTCAAGTGCGTATGCAACAGGGCTTCTTTTCTGTTCAGCAGACATGTAGTACCTGTCGTGGACAAGGTAAAATTATTAAAAATCCATGCAGCAAATGTCATGGTTCAGGTGTATCAGATCGTCAGCAGACTCTTGAAGTTACTATTCCTGCAGGTGTTGATAATGGTGATCGCGTTCGCTTAACAGGTAAAGGTGAAGCGATCCGTGATGGTCAATCTGGTGATTTATACGTTGAAGTCGTAGTGCGTGAGCACGATATCTTCCAACGTGATGGTGCAGACTTATATATGGATGTACCTGTCAGTATCGCAGATGCTGCTTTAGGTAAAGAACTTGAAATTCCAACATTGGATGGTCGAGTTAGTTTGAAAGTTCCTGAAGGTACACAAACTGGTAAAATGTTCCGACTACGTGGTAAAGGGGTAAAACCTGTACGTAGCAGTATGCAAGGTGACTTACTTTGCCGTATTGTGGTGGAAACACCTGTACATTTGACCAGCCGCCAACGTGAGCTATTGAAAGAACTTCAAGCCACGATGGAAAGTGATGACAATAAATCGTCACCGAAGAAAAAATCTTTCTTCGATCGTTTATTTGACTAATTGAGTTTAGACCTTTTCATTTAGCAAGCTAAACATTGAAGATGTAAAAACGGAGCAACAGATCTTGTTGCTCCGTTTTTTTATTTTGATGCTTGATCTGATGGTGATAAATCAAATTCGTTGTCATCCGGGGCCGCATCTATTGAATTATCATCTTGGGGGAGTATCACCGCGGGATGTGTTGCTGGTGTCGATGATTCTGATGATGGAGCGGGAGAGGATGTAGGCGTTGTGTCTTCGGCCCAAACGAGTGAAACAGTTGTTGTTATCACCAATCCTAAAATGATTTTTTTGAGTTGCATGGTATTTCCTTTGATATTCGCTTTTTATGATTGCATCCAAGCGCTTTTAGTTTAATAGATCTGAAAAATTTAATTTTTACTTTTTAGTTATTTTTAGCTGTAATTTAATATACATTTCAATAAATTTTTAGATGATTTAAAAATAATATAACTGTTAATGTTTAGCGATAAAGCCTGATTTTTATGATGATGATTACAATTGAATTGGGCTATTTTAAAAAAAGACAGGTCGAAGATATTGGACATACCCTCAACCGCTGAAAAATAGGTGCTTATTACTCGATGATCGGTGCATCAATATCTTCAACACGAACTTCTGTTTGAGGTTCAGATGCAGTGTTGCTATTGGGTTGAACAAGTGTTTTTTCTTCAGTTGTTGCTGATGTTGTTGTAGGTGCTGATTCAGCCCAAACATTTGTCATCATCATGCCGAGTACTAGAGCGAAAGCCATTTTATTCGAATGCATATTGATCTCCTTATAAGCCATATTCTTTTCATTCGTGGCATGTAGTCTGCTGTGGGATTTTTGCATTTTGATGAAATAAATTTGAAAAGTTGTAAATTTTTCAAAGTTTTACCGATATATTTTATAAAATTAATCTATTTATTCGTTCAGGCTATTCCGGACCAATGAGCGCATCAGATCCCAAAGCAAGCAAAAAGATCACAGTATTTTTTTATATTGAAACGTCGTCTTAGAACCGAGTTTTGTTATAGTAGAGCCAAATTTTCAAATTCAGATTTAGGAAGATCGTATGTCAGCAGCTCCACGCATTGGTATTGTAGGTGCAGGTGGCCGTATGGGCCGTACATTGATTCAAGCTGTACAACAAGCAGGTTTTCAACTTGCTGCTGCAGTAGAGCGCCCGGAAAGCACATTAATTGGTGCAGATGCAGGAGAGCTTGCAGGAATTGGTGCTGTGGGGATTAAAGTGGTTGGCAACTTGGAAGAGATCCTCAAAGATGTGGATGTGGTAATTGATTTTACTGCGCCTGTTGCAACTGAACATAATTTAAAACTATGCAGTGCTGCTGGTGTTGCAATGGTGATTGGTACAACTGGTTTCTCGGATCAACAAAAAGAGCTATTAAATCAATCTGCGACTCAGACACCGATTGTTTATGCGGCAAATTATTCAGTGGGTGTGAATGTTTCGATTAAATTACTTGAGCTGGCAGCTAAAGTATTTGGCGATACTGTGGATATTGAAATTATTGAAGCGCATCACCGTCATAAAGTAGATGCACCATCAGGTACTGCTCTGATGATGGGTGAAGCTGTTGCTGACACACTGGGTCGTGATTTAAAGAAAGTTGCTGTCTATGGTCGTGAGGGACATACAGGTCCACGTGAACGTGAAACCATTGGCTTTGAAACGATTCGTGGTGGTGATATTGTGGGCGAACATACAGTGATGTTTATTGGCGAAGGTGAGCGTGTAGAAGTGACACACAAAGCCACGAATCGTATGAATTTTGCTGCTGGTGCTGTACGTGCAGCCGCTTGGGTTGTCGGCAAAGATGCAAAAAAATACGATATGAAAGACGTTTTAGGCTTAAATGATATTTAAGCTTAAAATCTGATGCGATAGAATTAAAACAATTAGTCAAATTTTGAACATTCAAAAATGAAAAAAACAGTGATGTTATTTGCTTGTGTAATCAGTGCTTTTGGCCTGACTACACAAGCTGCTTTACCAAGCAATGCCAAATTGAGTTTGAATAAAAATAACATTCAGGTATGGACATACAAGGATGCCAGTAATTCTGTGTTGTCTTATAAAGCTGAAACAACATTAGACGTACCAATTGATCGTGCTGTTGCTTTGGTATTGGATGTTAAAAACTCACCGAAATGGGTCCCCAATGTTGCCAAAGCTGAAGTGTTATCTCGCGATGATAAAAAAGGTGAATTCAGCATTTATATGGTTTTAGATTTTCCCTTTCCGTTAAAAGATCGCGATATGGTGGTCAAAGGAACCATGTCTAAAGATGCAAATGGCAGTATTTTTATTAAAAATTCTGCGATTCAGCAAGGTAAAGCACTGAATCCTGACTATGTGCGTTTAAAAGATTATTCAGGTGATTGGATCTTTCAAAAACTGGGTGCCAATAAAGTCAAAGTCATTACCTCTGGACACGCCAATCCAGAAGGTTCCATTCCTGCAAGCTTAACCAATATTTTGGTCGAACAGCAGCCTTATCAGATGTTGCAGAAAATGAAAACAGAATTGGCAAAGAATAAACCCTTTACAGCTTTGCCTGATATTTTAAAATAGGCATTGTTTGATCAATAATTCTGAAGCAGATCACTTATTGACGAAACAACGCTATATTCGAAAAAATAAAGCTTGGCAGATCTTTCCGCTCATTTAACTATTGAAAGTAACCTTTCTCAATGTGTTGATGTAGAAAGAAAGGTTACTTGCAGTCTTTGTGGCGATTGTTAAGCGCTACGCTGAATGGCTATATTGTTGAGCAGGTGCTTTATTCATTTTCATTTGAATAAAAACCAGCACTAACCCTAAAGCTGTAAGTACCGCACCTGCAATAGACACCGCAGCATAACTCATGCCCATACTCAATACTGCTCCACCAGCTGTTGCACCTAAAGCATTGCCTAAATTAAATGCCCCAATATTCACAGAGGACGCCAATCCAGGTGCTTCATGAGCAACAGACATGACACGCATTTGTAAAGGTGGGACCACTGCAAAGGCTGCTGCTCCCCAGACAATCAGTGCCAATGCTGCACCAATTTGAGTTTGAGCCAGTATTGGGAACAGCAACATGCTCACCATCAGTAACAGCAAGAAACTGGTCAATGTTTTGGTCAGTGACAGGTCTGCAAATTTCCCACCTAAGTGATTACCAATTGAAAAACCAATCCCAATCAGTACCAGCATCAAAGTAATAAACATTGGGCTTGCATGGGTGATGTTTTGTAGGCTAGGCGCAATATAGGTATAGAGGGTAAACATTGCACCTGCACTCATCACAGTGGTGAGCAATGCAAGAACCACAGGCAACCGAGTCAGCACTTTTAATTCTGCTTTGACATCAGGACGTTGACTTGCTTTATCTTCAGGCAAGGCTTTCCATAGTGACAGCATAGTAATCACGCCGAGTAAGGCGATTGCTGCAAATGACATACGCCAACCAATATTCTGCCCAACCCATGTGGCTAAAGGCACACCACCGATGTTGGCAATGGTGAGGCCCATAAACATGGTAGCAACAGCACTGGCTTGTTTGTCTTTAGGTACGACGCTTGTTGCAACAATGGAACCAATCCCGAAAAACACCCCATGATTGAGGCTGGTCAGGATTCGAGCGGCCATTAAGCCCCAATAATTGGGGGCAATTGCAGCGAGAATATTGCCAATGGTAAAAATAATCATGGCTAGAATAAGCGCTTTACGTCGTGGGAACCGTCCAAACCATAAGGTCATAAACGGTGCGCCAATCATAACTCCGAGTGCATAAGCGGTGATCAGCATACCTGCGGTTGGGATTGAAATATTCAAATTTTCTGCAATTTGGGGAAGAAAGCCCATAGGAGAAAATTCAGTTGTTCCTATTGCAAAAGCACCAATCGCCAATGCGAGTAAGGGAAAATTTAATTTCATGAGAAATCTCAAATATACAGCATATTGAAAATGATGGGATGTAACAGTGTGCGGTCAATCACGAGGATGGTCATTTACTTTTCAGCCGCTATTTTGATGAAATGACAAAATAAAGCTTCGCAAGAAAACACTCTTGCGAAGCAATCTAAGTCATGATCAAAAGGGGTAAATCATGTTTTGAAGCCTAGTAAGCAAAACCTAGCAACTAAACTTTGCTAATCAAAGCCTAAGCCAAGATTTGCGCTGCTTTAAATCACTTTTACTCCAGCAGTGAATTAAACATCCCACTGAGGTGCTAAGTTTTCAGGATCAACCTCACGGCCATTACGTTCCAATTGCGCAATTAATTGCATTTCTTCAGCAGATAGCTGAATCTCTTGTGCTTTTAAGTTGGCGATTAAGTTTTCACGTTTAGTCGATGACGGAATGACAGCAAAACCTTTCTGCAATGCCCATGCCAATGCAATTTGAGCGCTAGAAGCCTGATGCTGTTTGGCAATTTCAGTTAATGTTGGGTCATTTAAAACTTTGCCATATGCCAAGGTCATATAAGAGGTCACATCAATATTTTGTGACTGTAAAAAATTCACCAACTTATCATTTTGCAAATAAGGGCTAAGTTCAATTTGGTTGGTGGCAATATTTTCAAGTCCTACAGCAGCAATGGCTTGTTGCGATAAGTCGATATTGAAGTTTGAAATTCCAATATGTTCAGTTAATCCCAGTTTTTTCGCTTCTAACAGGTTATGCATCATTTCTGCAACAGAAATCCCTAGACTTGGCGCTGGCCAGTGAATCAAGGTTAAGTTGACTGCATCAGTACCCAGTTTCTGTAAGCTCTGTTTAAGACTTGGAATAAGTTTGTCGGCTTGATAATGATCTGTCCATATCTTTGTTGTGATAAACAAATCATCACGATGGATATGGCTTTCTGCAATGGCCTGACCGACTTCTGCTTCGTTGCCATAGATTTGAGCAGTGTCTACAGCACGATAACCAACGTCTAAGGCTGTTTTCACCGAGTCAATCACAGTTTGTCCTGTTAAACGGAAAGTACCGACACCAAATTGAGGAACGATGTTTGTCATGTTGGATTTCACTTTATTTTCTAAGATTGAGTGTATTTTGCTACTTTAATTGTTGCGGAAAAATACAGGAATATGCAAAATATTATTGACTAGAAATCAACAATAAACAGAGCGTTGACAGCAATGAAATCTACACTCGAAGAATTACAGGCTTTTATTAATATTGTTGATAGTGGTTCAATTGTTGCAGCAGCAACGCATCTTGAACAAACTACTTCAGGTGTAAGTCGAGCCTTGCAACGACTTGAATCTAAACTGAATGTCACCTTATTAGAGCGGACAACACGTAAACTTAAGTTGACCCAAGAGGGGCAATTATTTTTAGCAAAAGCCCGAAAAATTGTGCATGACCTCAATGAAGCAGAAGATGCTTTATTAAAATCAGACAGTGATACATCTGGGCTGATTCGCGTGGATTCTGCGACACCTTTTGTATTGCATGTGATTGCACCGTTGATGCAAGAGTTTTCTCAGTTGTATCCTGAGATTGAAATAGAGTTAAACAGTAACGATCAGATCATCGATTTATTAGAACATAAAACAGATGTTGCAATACGTTTTGGGGATCTTAATGATTCGAGCTTACATGCGCGTTTGTTATGTAAAAGCCGATTATATATCGTTGCCAGTCCTGAGTATTTAGCCACACATGGTTATCCAGCAACACCGCAAGATATTTTAAATCATACCCAAATTGGCTTTAGCAAAGTCAGCCGTTTAAATACTTGGCCGATTCGAGTCAATGGAGAAAGGCTTACTGTCAAACCAAAAATCAAAGCATCCAGTGGTGAAACTGTCCGCCAACTGTGTTTACGCGGGCATGGAATTGCGAGATTGTCTGAGTTTGAGATTTTAAAAGATATAAAGCAAGGACGCTTGATCGCTCTATTTGAAGATCAAATAGAGCTTTATGAGCAACACATCCATGCGGTGTATTATCAACAGGAGCATTTACCAAAGCGTGTCCGTTTATTTATTGAGTTTTTAACGCAAAAGCTGTCAAAGTTTCGATAGTCTTTTGTGGTGGTAAATCCAGACTTAGTAAAGTTTGGCTACTGGGTTGTTGTGGATTGACCAATTGGATTTCAAAATGATCAGTTGCTGTCTGAAGGCATTTGAACACCAAGTCTTTTTGCACCGGGATATTAATCTTCATTCGCTGATCACTACTGCTATGGTAGCGGTAGTTTCGCACAGCAGCAGTCTGATGTAGTGTGGGTTCTAGATGATCAAGCTGATACTCAGCTAAATTTTGTGTTTTTAAAAAGCCTTCAATCAAAGATTTACATACAAAATGTTGTTTCTGAGCAGCTTGATTGACCTGCTGAGGCTGGCAAGCAGTTAATCCAAAGACAATACTGATTAAAGCGATCGTTTTCATTTTTTTCTCCTTTCAAATCAATTTGTTTGTAAAAATTGGCTGTGAATGAAGCATAAATCTGTTAACTTTATAGATACAGATACAACAAATATTAAAATTTGAGTACAGATATGGCTTTTCAATATCAAACATTAGCACAACAAATTGCACAGAAAATTTATTGTGGTGAGTTGGCCGTTGGGCAACGACTCAGTTCTTTGCGAAAATTTGCAGCATTGCAAAATATTAGTCTTAATACAGCAAAGAGTTGTTATGAATTGCTTGAAGCGCAAGGCTTGATTTACGTCAAAGAAAAGTCTGGCTATTTTGTTCAATCGCAGCAAAAAGCCCCACAGATTGCTGTACCTGACCATCCTGATTTTAAGTCGAGAGCGCGTGAAGTTTCAAATCTAGACTTACAAATTCAAATTCATGAAGCTGCAATCAATAATAAGCTGATTCATTTAGGTTCGATTCAGTTATCGCCTAATCTAGTTCCTGTAGAGGCCCTACGCCGTTCAATACAACGTGCTTTAAAGCACAGTAAACCAGAAGACTTTTTATATAATGACCGCCAAGGGCACCTTCAGTTAAGAGAGGCTTTGTCAGCACATTGGGCTGAAGATGGTTTTTATATTGCCAAAGAAGATATTTATATCAGCAATGGTTGTATGCCGGCATTGTCTGTGATGATTCAAAGCCTGAGCCAAATCGGTGACAGTGTGATTGTGCCCACACCAAACTATAATGGTCAGTTGCAATTGTTGGCGTTGCTCAAACGAAAAATTATTGAAATCCCCGCCAATACCGAAGGTTTTGATCTGGATCGTTTAGAACAAGAGATGCAAAATTCAGCTGCAAAAGTCTGTTTATTAACGGCCAATTTTCAAAACCCTTTAGGCTTCTGTTTGACTAATGCCGAGAAAGAAAAAATCGCACAGCTGGCAGCGAAGTATCAGTGTTACGTGATTGAAGATGATATTTATGCTGAATGTAGCTTTAATGCCAAACGCCCTTTACCGATTAAATATTGGGATCAACAGGGTTATGTGGTTTATTGCGGATCCGTTTCCAAGTCGTTGTCGACCTCTTATCGGGTCGGTTGGTTCTGTTTGCCACAACGTTTACAGCACTTACATGCCAAGTTGATTTTACAAAATGTTTCGGTCAATACACCATTGCAATTGGGGCTTGCCGATTTGATTTATAGCCGAGCCTATCGTCAGCATTTGAGTGAGTTACGCCCTAAGTTGATGGCTCAAGTTGCGCAATATTTACAGTTTATTCAACATGCTTTTTATGGGGTTGAGATCCGTTTAAATCAACCGCAGGGAAGTTATGCCTTGTGGTTACAGTTCCCAGAACAGATTGATAGCTTGGCGTTGTATTATTATGCACAGCAATACAGTATCAATATTGTGCCAGGGATTATTTTTGGTGAGGATCACCGTTATAACAATTGTATTCGCTTAAATGCAGGCCATGAATTGTCTCAGGAAATTCAGGATGCAATTATGTTATTGGCAGATTGGGTAAGGGGGGAATTGTCAGCCAAGAGTGTGGCTTAAACTGATTTGTGAGTAAATGCATAGCCCGACAGCCTTATTCCATTCACGGTTCTTGATAAACCGTGATGGATGGTCAGACTTAAATTAGAAATCCGCTTTTAATACGATACGATAACGGGCTTTTCCAGAGTGAAGTCGCTCCAAAGCCTCATTAATTTTTGACATTGGATAAACTTCAATTTGTGGTGCAATGTTTTTGCGTGCGGCAAATTGTAATAATTGACGTAATGCAAAAGGGGAGCCTGTTGGTGAACCAGTCACTGATTTCGCACCGCCAATCAGAGCACCCGCAGGAATCGGCATCGGTTCGAGGACTAAACCTAGCATATGAATTGTGCCATTTGGTGCCAATGTATTGAGATATGCTTTCCAGTCCAAAGTCACATTTACTGTACAGAGCAATAAATCAAATTTGCCACGTTGCGCTTTTAACGCATTGGCATCGCGACTATTGACCACATGGTCTGCACCCATCGCTTTAAGTTCATCTGTTTTATCCAAACTTGATGTAAAGGCAGTGATCTCACAACCCCACGCTTTGAGTATTTTAATGGCCATATGACCTAAGCCACCAATTCCAATGACACCAACATGGTGAACTGCTTGAATTTGATGTTTTAAAATTGGGTCAAAAACAGTGATACCACCACACAATAAAGGGCCAGCACTTTCAGGGTTTAAATCTTCAGGAAAAGGAATAATCCACTGCCAACCTGCACGGACCTTATCTGCAAACCCGCCTGCATGACCAACGATAGTTGCAACTGAACCCCCTGTGCAAAGCACTTGTTGACCACTAACACATGGATCACAGTGCTGACAACTTTCCGCAGTCCAACCGATACCGACACGTTGACCGACTTTTAATCCTTTCGCTTCTGAACCCAGCTGAGTGATGGTACCGATAATTTCATGACCGCCGACCACTGGGAAAACTGAATTTCCCCATTCATTGTTAATCACTGAAACATCGGAATGGCATAAACCGCAATATTCAACTTTGACTTCGACCTGATGAGGCTGTAATTCACCTGCATCAAATTGATAGGGCACAAGTGCTGCACCTGCCTCTAAGGCAGCATAAGCATGAAACGTATTATTTGACATGTGAATCCTTCCTGTTTGCTCAGTTAAACTTTTAGCGGGATATACAATCATTTTCATGGTCATTGACCATACCCACTGCTTGCATAAAGGCATAGCAAGTGGTTGGACCAACAAATTTAAAACCATTCTTTTTTAACGCTTTGGAAAGCTTTTGACTGGTTTCGGTTTGTGCTGGTGCTAATTTATAATCAGGGACATCATTGAGTTGTACTTGCTGGTCGACGAAATCCCATAACCAGTTCACCATATCGATGTCTTGAGCTTTCATGTTTTGCCATGCAATGGCATTGTCACGAATTGCCGTTAATTTCCCGATATGGCGAATCAGCCCAGCATCCTGACATTTTAGGGCAAGCTCTTGTTCAGTAAAATTGGCGATGGTTTGAATCGGGTGGTTAAAAAATTGGGCGCGGTAGCTTTCACGCTTTTTTAAAACAGTAATCCAAGATAAACCTGCTTGTTGCCCCTCTAGGCAAAGCATTTCAAATAAATGCTGTTCATCTCGATTGGATTTACCCCACTCTTGATCATGATATTCAATATAAATAGGATCATCTGAACACCAACCACAGCGTTTATTTGTCATAAAAGATCTACCATTGTTCTGATTGATTTAAGTTTTAATTGTCTAAAGTTTAAATTCGACCCACTGATCTTGTTTGTTGTCCCAATAGGAAAGTTGCGCATGTTGTAAATCTTTAAAATTTACCCAAATATCTTTACCCGCTTTGTCTGCAAAGCCAGTACTGATCATTAATGCTTCATCGGTGATTTCCATAATCCAGCCTTGATGATTTTGTCCATTGAGGGCAATTTTTTGTTGATTGCCTGATTCTGCAAATTCAACTAAACGCTCAAGCAATGCTTCTGACATGGAATATTCCTAAATTGATTCAATCTAAAATTAACGTAAATAAGGGTAGGGGTTGACTGCACCTTGGCCTTTACCCCTTAAGTATAGTCCATAGTGCAAATGCGGTGCAGTATGTCGTGCATTTCCCGTATTGCCCACATAGCCGATTAACTGACCTTTTTTAACGTAATCACCTTCTTGTAGACCACGTTTGTGATCGTTTAGATGAGCATAATAGTGATAAACCCCACCTGGTCCGATGAGCCAAATCACTTTACCCCCCAGATTATTGCTCTTTAAACTGGTAATCACACCTTCAGTGCTACTATAAACTTTGGTTCCACGTGAAGCCATGATGTCAATTCCTTCATGTGCTCGCCCAGCACTACGAGATGCACCCCAAGTATCTGTGAGGTTTTGTGGTTTTACTCCATCTACAGGAATTGCCAATCGGGTTGGCATTGACATTGCTTTTAGGCGGTTAATTTGAGCTTGTGGAAGCTGAGGCTTAGATGAGCTTGGCTTTTTAGGTGCAGTGGTACATGCAGTTAAAATAATGGCAAGCAAGGCCATCAAGCAATATTGGATGCTACGTGACACGAGAAATCCTTTTTTCAAGTTTCAAAAGGGCAAATTAAAATTGAAATATGCTTCGAATACCCGTGTCTGACTATGTCATATTTTTACTGCTGAGATCAATTTTTTCATGGCTGTAGGGATGCCCATTTGTGTAGCTTTTTGTGGTGTTAACCATTCGCCCCCAAGTTCAGCCTGAAGGTATTCTTTTTGGTCTGATTCAACTCGAACAATATGCGCATTTAAAATCCATGTGAAATGGGTAAAGCTATGCGAGATTTGGACAGGTTCAACAGTTGAAGTAAGTTTTAGACTTTGACAAAGCTGTTGAAACGCGAGCTCATTTTCAAAAATCGGTAAACTCCATAAGCCTCCCCATAAACCACTGTTGGGACGCTGTTCCCATAACCATTGTTGATCTGACTCAATTAATAACACAGTGCCAGTTCTAACAGGAACAGGCTTTTTAGCTTTCTTATAAGGCAGTTCAGTTTCTAGCCCTTGTTGATGGGCTTGGCAATGTTGTTGCATAGGGCAGTATAAGCAGAGTGGCTTTTTGGGTGTACAAATGGTTGCGCCCAAATCCATAATTGCTTGGGTATAGTCGTGGTTGCGTTCAGTTGGGCATAAGCTTTCCGCCAGTTGCCACATGGCTCGTTCATGGATGGGTTTACTCAGGTCATCTTCAATGGCAGAGAAACGGGCCAAAACACGTTTTACATTGCCATCCATAATGACGCCATATTGGCGTAAGCCAAGCGACATCAGTGCGCCACCAGTAGAGCGACCAATACCTGAAAGTTCCACCCATTGTTCTAAGCTTTGTGGAAAATGCCCTTGCTGGCTGACCACGCCTGCTGCTTTATGCAAATTGCGTGCACGGGCGTAGTAGCCTAATCCTGCCCAATACGGGGCAACATCATCCCATGAGGCTTTACCCAAATCATCGACAGTTGGAAAGCGTTGGATAAATTTATCAAAATATTGCAGTACAGTTTTGACTTGTGTTTGTTGCAACATAATCTCAGACACCCAAACTTTGTATGGATCATCAGCCACTTGCCACGGTAAATCATGGCGCCCGTGTTGATCAAACCAAGTCAATAGCGCATCTGAAAATGAAAATTGCGACATAACAATCTAGCGTAAAAATTGGATGCTCAGTATAACCAAGATAAATTTATTGCGGAAAATTATCTTAAACTTGAGCAGTAATCTACATAAAAAAAGACGCCAAAGCGTCTTTTCAAATGCGTTTATAGCCACAACTTAGTTTTCGTTGATGATACCCCAACGCTTATCCAGTTTAAGCGGTTCGTTTTTATAACGTGGGATAATGTGAATATGGAAATGTTCACTTTGGTCTTCACCAAACACATGACCATCATTAAAAGCGATATGGAAACCTTCAGGTTGATGGCGAATCTTAAGCTCGTTACGTGCCAGTTCCAATAAAGAGGAAAGGCTTTTACGTTCTTTCTCTGAAACCTCAAAAAAAGAAGCAATATGGCGCAAAGGAATAATCACTGAATGACCTTTAGACAAAGGGTTATGTTCAGGCAAAATTGCACCAAATTCATTTTTATCAATGATATCAAATTCTTCAAAGTCACAATAAGGACATACTTTTTCAGTCATTTCTAATCCCTCGTTTTGTTGTCTTAATCGACGTAGAACGTATTTTAATTAAGCCAGAGTAGGTTAAGCCAAGGTACGATCTAATAAATCATACATTGCTGCTAATCCGGCTTTTTCTGCTTCGGCGTTATAACCTAGATCTACGCCATTGGCTTTTGCTTTTTCATCTGCTTGTGGGTTACTAAAGCCATGTTTAGCATCTTTCAGGATGATCACTTCAGATTTTACCTGAGCATGCTGCATTTCTTGTTTAAACGATTCAACATCTGCCAAAGACACCATGCTGTCTTTTTCACCATGTAGCACTAACACTTGCGCTTTAAATTTTTCTGCTTCCGCTGCTTTTTGCGCAGATAAATTTGCATGGAAAGTAATCGCAGCTTTTAAGTCAGCACCTGAGCGTGCCAAATCTAATATCACTTTACCACCATAACAGAATCCAATCGCAGCCAAACGCGTTGCATCGACTTCTGGTTGTGCTGCTAAAGCAGCCAAAGCCGCAGATGAACGCTCAACAATGGTCTGCTCATGTTGGAAGGTTTGCATCATCCACTCATGGGCTTGAGTCGCAACAGCCGTGGTTTTTTTATCGCCATACATATCAATTGCCAGCGCAGCAAAACCATGTTGTGCCAACTCTCGAGCACGTTGTTCAGAATACTCATTTCGGCCCCACCATTCTGGACCAACAATCACACCTGCAACTGGTTGTGCGGATTCAGGCGCAGCAAAATAACCGATTAAAGTTGTTCCATCTTTTGCTTGGTATTGAATTTCACGAGTTTTGATTGCAAGAGTCATCTGTTAATCCTTGTGTATCGGCGAGAATGAGATTGATTAAAGCATAAATATATAAGATTCAAATGACTAAATTTCGAATATTTACAATAGAAATGTGAAAATTTATGAATGAAAAAGGTCGTTTTCAAATGAAAAAGAGAAGAACCAAGGTTCTTCTCTTTCATGAAAATTGATCAGGAAAAGCTAAACTTTTCCTCTCGAAATAAAACCAACAATCGCGAGGATTACTGCGACAACGAGAAGAATGACTGCGAAGTCTTTAGACATTCCCGCAACACCACCAAAACCAAATAAACTTGCGATTAAGGCGATCACAGCGAAAATAATTGCCCAACGAAACATAAGATTCATCTCCATATTTTTGTTATGTATTTTCAGTATAGGCAGAAAAATCTGAGGGACTTGTGAAGTTGTGTTTAAAAAGTGTGATTAATAAAGCAATATGTAAAGGTTTGTTCTGTTTTAAATTTTCTAATTTCTGCTTATATACTGATATAATTATTTCGCCTTAAATGACTTTAATGTTATGCCATGACCTTTGAGATCCGCCCCCAGTTTTGGAAGAATTATACACTGTCTGAGTTAAATCCGACCGAGTGGGAAGCGTTGTGCGATGGTTGTGGGTTGTGCTGTTTGGTGAAATTAGAAGATGATGACACACATGAAATAGCCTATACCAAAGTGTCTTGTAAACTCCTCGATTGTGAAACAGCACAATGTTCTGACTATCCCAATCGTTTAGATTATGTACCCGACTGTATTCAATTAAGCCCTGAAAAATTAGCCAATATTCATTGGTTGCCTTCAAGTTGTGCTTATCGTCGGGTGAATGAAGGTAAAAATTTACCGGCATGGCACTATCTGATCACAGGCTCAAGAAGCAATGTGATTAAAGCCAGAAAATCTGCTGCTGGGCGCTGTATCTCCGAAACAGAAGTCAATGAAGAAGAAATTGATGAATACATTGTAAGATGGGTGCGGTAAATCATTTGAATCAATTATGAATTGATAATCATTATCAAATAGTAATATGATAACCAAGCCCTCCAGTTTGATGTGTTTTTAAAATGTTTGCTTTATCTTGGTTATTCAAAAAAAGTGCATTCTGTTTATGTGCAATCAGCCTGAGTTTCGGTATTCACTGCAATGTTTATGCAAAACCAGATTTGCAAGCTTTAGGGCCAAATATTGCGGAGCAAGGCTCCAGTTATTATCAATTTCAAGTAAAAAATTTTAAATCCGCAGATCAACAACGGCATTATAAAGTTTGGGTCGGTATTCCTAAACATATCAATAAAAATAAGATCTTACCTGCTGTTTACATGTTAGATGGCAACTCTGCTATGGCGCGTTTAGATGAGTTACTGTTAAAAAAACTATCCGAACAAGACAGCCCCGTGTTGGTGGCTATAGGCTATCAAACCCAGTTACCGTTTGAGTCCGCTTCACGGTCTGTAGACTACACACCTGCTGATGAATCTGGAAAAGTGGCGGCTGACCCACGCAATCCTGAACGTATGGCCGGCGGAAGTGCACAATTTAGACAGGTGCTGTTTGAAAAAATTATGCCGTGGGTCAATACGCAAGTAAAACTGGATAAGCAACGTACCGCATTGTGGGGACATTCTTATGGTGGTTTATTTGTTTTAGATACCCTTTTAAATAGTCAAAGCACAGATAATAAGTTTTCACACTATTTTTCAGCCAGTCCATCTCTCACATGGGCAGATTCTCGATTACTCAAAGCCGTTGAAAAAGTCCCGCCTGAGCAATTAAAAAATAAAAAATTATGGGTGATGGAAGGTGACATCATTCAGTCTACAACGAGACCAATCAGCCCAAATGCAGATCGGGATATGATTCAAAATAACCGTCAATTGGTTTTAGATTTGGCCAGTAAAGGCGTAGATGGCAAATTAATGCTTTATCCACATCTTAGTCATGGTCAAGTATTTCAGGCCTCGTTAATGGATGTTTTGCAGAATCGATTATTTTAAAGCTGAAAGTGCAATATTGATGATTTTCCATAGTAGACTAAGGACAGCATTCATTAATTAAAAAAGCAGTATGTCAGACACTCAAATTCCGCTTCCAGAACGTTTACGTCCACGTGATTTGTCTGAAATTATTGGGCAAGATCATTTACTCGGTGTTGCAGCACCACTCCGTCAAATGATTGATCAAGGGCATTTACCCTCGATTATTTTTTGGGGGCCGCCTGGTGTTGGAAAAACCACCATCGCATTGTTATTGGCTCAAGCAGTCGATCGTACATTTATTAGCTTATCTGCCTTAAATACAGGGGTAAAAGAGCTCCGTGAGGTGATTGCTGACAGTGGTGATTTATTAACACCGGTGGTGTTTATTGATGAAATTCATCGTTTTAATAAGTCGCAACAAGATGCCTTATTGAATGCGGTTGAAAAAGGCAAAATTACCCTGATCGGTGCGACCACTGAAAACCCTTCATTTGAAGTCAACAGTGCTTTGCTGTCTCGTTGTCAGGTGTATACCTTAAATGGATTAAGTAATGAGGCGATTCAAGAACTCATTTTACGCGCGATTCAACAAGATAAATTTTTAAAAGACCGCCATATCCAGATTGAAGAATTTGATGCCTTGGTTCAGTTTGCTGCGGGTGATGCACGTAAGGCACTTAATTTAATCGATTTAATTGCCAGTACCTTTGAGTCCGATATTGAAAATATTGTGACCAATGCGATCGTGGTCAAAGTTGCGCAACAGAACATTGCACGCTATGACAAATCAGGTGAGCAGCATTATGATCTTGTGTCTGCGTTTATTAAATCTATTCGAGGTAGTGATCCTGATGCAGCGTTGTATTGGATGGCACGTATGCTTAAAGGCGGTGAAGATCCGGTTTTTATCGCTCGTCGTATGTTGATCGCTGCTTCAGAAGATATTGGAAACTCAAATCCAAATGCCTTGCTTTTAGCGGGCGAATGTTTCCGCTCGGTTCAAGCGATAGGCATGCCTGAGTGTCGAATTATTTTAGGCCAATGCGCAGTTTATCTGGCAACCAGCGCAAAGAGTAACAGCACTTATTTAGCGATCAATAAAGCCTTAGAACTTGCAGAAAAAACGTCCAACCTACCTGTGCCACTCCATTTACGTAATGCACCGACCAAGCTTATGAAGCAACAAGGCTATGGTGTGGATTATCTTTATCCTCATAACTACCCTGAAAATTTTGTGCTACAGGAATATTTACCACCTGAATTGAAAGGCACAAAATTATATGAGTCTGCTCGTAATAAGCGTGAAGTTGAAGGTGAGCGTTTACAGCAACGTCGTTGGCAACAAGAACAGCAGCAACAGTAGTTGTGAAGTTTATTTGCTTAGGCATCTTTTAAATAGATGTTCTATTTTATATAAAGGTTTAAAATATCGGCAAAATTTAAATTAGGCTGACATCATTTTAGAAATACGCTTGAGCAAAGTGCTTCTAAATGGTTTAGAAATTTTATGAAATTATCCGTTTTATCTTTTGCTGTTTTAATTTCTTTGCCGATGTTGAGCCATGCTGAGCTTGCAAGTAAAATTTCGACCCAAAATCAGCCTAAACTTGCCGCGCAGCAGCTTAAAACACTTTATCAACAAAGTTTTGTTCAGCAAAAAACAATCCCTCAACGCTGGCGTATTCCTGGCAACAATGCCGGCAACGTCTATGTTGAAAATGGGATGCTTCATATTGATGGTCGAGCAAATTCAGTCAGTCCGACCTCAATTTTATTACCGCAAAATCTTGAAAAACAACAAAACTATCGCATTGATCTCGAATTTACTTTAGACCAAGCTGTCAATAACTCGCGTTGGGGCAGTGTGATTTATGATGTCACAGAAACTCAGGGGGTGATTCCCAGCAGTTATTATCAGTTTACCCTCAGAACAGACACCACTGCAAAAAATGGTACGGAGTTTGGTCGGCATAAAAGTAACGGGCAGTGGGAGGTCTCTGAAACGAAAGCATTTTCGGAGAACATCAAAGCAAATCAATGGTATAAAGCCAGCATTGTGGTCTCTGGACAACGGGTACAACATTATTTAAACCACCAGTTAATGCAAGATGTAGAACTTGACCAAGGGTCTGCCAAAGGCGGCATCGGGCTTTCAGCAACAGGCCTAGTCTTAAAAGTTAAAAATATTCAAGTCTCTGAACAAACCAGTGCATTGCCAGACTTAGCCAATAAAGTCACCCAAGTGCAAGAAATTCAAACTAATGTTGCTTTGGCACCGACGCTGATTCAAAAAGTTAAAACTACCAGCAGTCCATTAAATTCAACCAATCAGTTATATTATCAATTAGATGCCAATTTAAACTTGCTTGATCAGACAGGGCAGGTGGTTGAAACATTACAACAATATTTATCCAATCCACAGCGCAATACCATTCCTGTTTTAGAAATCAAAGATCCCAAAAGCATTGAAGCCTTAAAATTACTCTCTAAATCTCATGATATTAGTGATATTACTGTATTGTCCAAAAGTGATGATTTACTCAAGTCTGCGCATCAAATTGTACCTACGCTTCGAACAGCATTAGATTTAAGTCGCGAAAATTTAAAGGACAGCCATGTCGGTCTTTCTGAAATTATGCGTCGTACTAATCAGGCCTATGCACGCATCGTGGTTCTTCCGCATCACCTTGCCAACAAATCGAGTGTCAGCTTTATTCAACGTCATTTAATGACAGTGTGGGTTGATACACCAGCACATGATCCACAGGATGTCGCCAGTATTTTGACTTCAGGTGTGAATGGGATTATTACAACGCAAAGTACGCTATTTGCCAGTGTCTTAAAACAATTTCCAAAAAATACCTTATTGCGTAAACCCTTTATTATTGGGCATCGTGGTGTACCCAGTTTAGAAGATGAAAATACTTTAGAAAGTGCAAAACATGCAGTTGCTTTGGGAGCAGATATTGTTGAAAACGATATTTATTTAACCAAAGACCAGCATCTTGTGGTGATGCATGATGCAACAGTGGATCGTACTACGCGTTCAACAGGTAAAATTGAAGAAATGAGCCTTGCGCAGGTTCAGCAATTAAAATCTAAAAACAAAGCTTATCCAATACCGACCCTTGCAGAATATTTCACTACATTTAAGCACAATCCAAACTTTGTACTGATGATCGAAATGAAAAGTGCCAATCCAGCATTGGTTGCAAAAATGCAGGATGAAATTAAAAAGTACCAAGTTGAAAATCAAGTCGTCACAACCTCATTTAATGCAGATCAAGTTGCGCGTGCACAGTCACAATTGTCTGAGATACCACGAGGGTTATTGGTTGGAAGCATGCCCAATAGCCGCAATACTTTAATTGCCGCCAAACAAATCAATGCCGATGTTCAGAAATATAATTCAACGTATAACCCTGCTTATCGTGCTGATTTGATCAATCTTTTAGAAACGACCAAGCACCGTGGAATCAGTTTTTGGCCTTGGGCATTGAATGATGAAACATTTAAAAAATTATATATTGCAGGGACCTACGGGATAACCACCAATTCTGCGCAACTTTATGCGAAATATATCGTTGATATTCAAGCAACCAAGAATGTCAAAGTAAAAGCTGAACAGCCGGTATTACTCAATGCGCAATTGGTTCAGCAAGATGGCGTGAAACTCAATCAACAACTCAGTAATTTTGTGGTTTTATCAGGTTCTGCAAAACATGAGATTAAAAATGGTCAGTTGAGTTTCTCTGAAAAGGGCACTGCATATGTTTTGGCAGGTTATAAATATCAGATTGATGCACAAAACTTCTATCAAATCTTTTCAGCCCCTATAAAGGTCATCATCCAATAGCTTATTTTATGGTATCTGTTTGAAATGGGAGTTTTACATCTTTGGGGAAATTTGGAAAAAGTGTAAACAGCATTTGAGGATTATTCTTTAGTCCTGCACCGTCCAGATAGGTCCATTGATGTGATTGTAGTGAACGAATGGCGACCATAAATGAGGGCGATGCTGCTTGAATTTGACCCACAACTTTCATGGTGATGGTTTTGGGTACAAAGCAAATTTCTTCATGATCTACGATATAGCTATAAAGTGGTGGCTTTGATTGTACATTGACAATTTCTACCTGTGATTTGGCAAGCAGATTTTGAGCGTATTGAAGCAACTGCTGATAAGCTTCTGCACCGCCAGCATATTTGATTAGAGATGGATGGGTTTTTTGTTGCATAAATGAATAATCATTTTTCTTTAAATCTTGTCCTAATTGATCTAAGTCAGGCGCAATAATTTTAGGATAATCTTGCTGACAGCTTAACTCTTCCGCCTGTGCAGGATTTAAAATGATCAAGAATAAAATGACAGCATAAATTGTTTTTATCATGTTGGATTAAATCTGAATATCGTTTGTTTTGAGTATATAAGTTTCTTAAAAAAAGTTCATCAGCAATCCAAAGCTTACCGATACTCGCTGATCCAACAGGAAATTTTGTCACTCGTCTCTGTTCATCTCTGAAAAGTTAGGTAGCGTCTACGCAAATTGATTTAATTAAAATTATGAATGAAGAAAAATTATATTCTAGTGTATGTGTTTCTAAACAGGTTGAGGATATACCCAATAACGATACACATAAAAAAACCGAGTCATTCAACTCGGTTTGAAGCCCTTGGTTAACTTTAACCTCTACCACTTATAATTAATTTTGCCGTAATAGAACGCACCATTAAAGCCAAACGGTGAGAACTGGCTGTATTGCAAACTTCCGCCAGTAGGTTTGTTGATGTCATAAACATCTTTATCAGGATAAACATTGGTAATGTTGTCTCCCCCAACAGTAAATTTCCAATTGTTTAATTGGTATGTCAGTGCTAAATCCAACAGCCATTTTGCAGAAAATTTCTGATCACTGGCAGCACCTGAGTTACTGTAAGTTTCGAAGCTTCCATAACGTGTGATATTGGTATTGATACCAAAATTTCCAATTTTATAATCATTGGCTAAACTGAATTTATGTTCAGGTGTGCTTCCTGCCAATAGACCATATTGTTCACGACGGTCTAAACGGGTGAGGTTGACACCCAAGGCATTTAAAATCTCAGGGTTTTTATCGACATCGGTGACTTTATTGCGATTAAAATTATAAGCCAAAGATGTGGTTAACTCGCCATAAGGCAGGTTTTGCCATTGGTAATTGGCAACTAAATCTACACCACGAGTGCGGGTATTACTGGCATTATTAAAGAAACGAACCGTGCTGAAATTGGTATCGGTAATCCCTTTAGACACTAAATAAGCGCGAACAGCGGGGCTGCTGGCATTGATATTTGAAGATAAGCTAATGCGGTCATCAATATCAATTTGGTAGGCATCCAAAGTTACATATAGGTTTTTAGTTGGGGTAAGTACCAAGCCAAGGCTATAATTCTTTGATTTTTCAGCTTTTAAGTCTTCTGCGCCGAGCAATTGTGCAACTTGTGAAGAACTTGGAAATGTTCCAGCCTCAACAAACTGTCCATTGACCAATTGCGAAGAGGTTTGAGTGAAATATTGTTGTGCCAGACTCGGTGCGCGAAAGCCTGTAGAAACTGAGCCACGTACCGCAACTTGAGGTAAAAGCTTATAACGTAATGAAAGAGATGCATTATTGGTGTCACCAAAGTCATCATATTTCTCATAACGATAGGCTGTAGATGCTGAAAGTTTTTGGGTAATATCTGTTTCTAAATCAAGATATCCTGCATAACTGTCACGGGTCCATTTCCCGGCATCTGCTTGGCGAAAGCCTGATAAACCTGAAGAACCACTTTTATAATAAGAGGCAGGATTGCCTGCTTTAATTTGATATTGTTGATTTAAATATTGAGCACCAAACGCGACATTTAATGGACTTGCAAAAGCAGAGATCTCAAATTCTTTCGACAAATCAATATTATAAACAGCTTGAGTATTCTTTAACTGTCCATTATGGAATGAATTTGGTGTTGAACCTGTATCTTTGTATAGATCGACATTGATGGTTTTTGTATTTACATCATATTGGTTTAAGCCATAATTGGCTGAAACATCATAGCGCCAGTCTGCAACTTCCCCACGTAAGCCTGCAACAGCACTAAAGTCATCTAATTGACCGCGAATCAGTGGTAAATAACCATTTGGAAATAATGCAGGCACATTGTTCGAGGCATTACTCAAACGATAGAATCTAGCAGTTTCTGCATTACGATGGCTATAGGTTGAAAAGCCATATAATTCAACAGTATCACTGAGGTCAAAACCAGCATTAACAGAAGCTTTTACCTCATCAGATTTTGGATCACCAAAACGGAAGGTTCTTTGTCCGTATGTAGTGGCATTTGGATCACGAAAGTCTAAACCTGCGCGATTGGTTGCCTCATTGTCCTGCCATTCACCAGAAAAAATGGCATAACCATAATTGCCCAGTTGAGTACCGCCCGAGACATAGGATTGTTTTTGTTCACCATCACCTTTGTTATAAATACCGTAGCGAATACCTGCATCACCTGTTTTAGGATCAGACTTTAAGATAATGTTGACGACACCAGCAATTGCATCTGAACCATAGCGAGCAGACGCACCTTCTCTAAGTACTTCAATACGGCTGATGGCAGAAATCGGAATGGCATTTAAATCGGTCGGTGCCGAACCGCGTCCAATGGTGCCCCCAAGGTTAATAAATGCCCCTGTATGGCGACGTTTGCCATTCACTAAAACCAAAACTTGATCAGGAGAAAGCCCTTTTAGTTGTACTGGGCGAACGAGTTCTGTTCCATCGACAACGGTTGGACGAGGAAAGTTAATCGAGGGGATAATTTTAGCCAGCGCCGTACCTAACTCACTTGAACCTGTACGTTCTGTCAATTCCGCTGCACTAATCACATCAATCGGTTGTAAGGAATCTGTTTTAGAACGTTTTAGCGAACGTGTACCTGTGACAACAATGGTATCAAGTGTTTTAACTTCTTGATTGGCTGGAATCTGTTCCGCAGCGTAGGCATGTGGATACAGAAATGTAAAAACTAAGCTGGCGGTGAGGCTTAATGAATATCGTTTTGATAATGTACGCATAACTCTATTTTGTAGCTCTTTTTGTAACGGTTTGTTGTGATCATAGTGAGCTTGAGATTATTTAGAAAACAACTTTTAAAAATATAAATAGAATAAAATCTGCAAAGTGTATGGTTATTTAAAGTGTTCTCAGTTTAGAAATATAGATTTCAGCATGTGATGTTTTATAGGAAGTTTGATACACAATCTTTTGAAATTATTGATAAAGCGTATGATTTTGATTGGCTCAGTGATGAGGCTGTGATATTGAATTAAGTTGATGAAATATAGTGATGATCAACGATTTACATCAGTAAAAGCTGGGTTTGATCAATGCTATACAGACGTATAAATCCCATGACAGAGCCCAGTTTGATCAGTTTATATTTGCTTTAATGCAAAAGGGCTACCTTAAATTGATAGCCCTTTTCACTTTATCTAATCAGCTTAGCGTGGAGGAAAGCCCGCTTCTGATAAAGCATCAACCACTTGTTGCTGTGTTGCTGTTGTTTCAACTTTAACACTGTGACTTGGTGGATCGGCAATCACCTTAGCATTTTCATCTACAGATTGAATTGCTTTGGTTACACCACGTGCACAACCACCACAGGTCATATTTTCAATATAAAATTCCATATCTCACCCTGCTCTAAGAAGACTTAAACTTAAGATAAACCTTACCATAATTGTAAGGTCAAGTTTTAATGTTTAAAGTTTCATCGCAATGCTTTTTCAAAAATAATTTACAGTATTTTTAAGCCATCGATTGCTGAATTTTTTACGAATGCTAAATGCCAACATAGGCGAATGGTTTATATACAGAATTTATGCTTTGATAGTAAACTCTGCATTGAAATTGTGAATGATAAGAACATGATGATGAACAAAGACCATTTATATTCAGTGATTTACCAAGACATTCAAGATGCTTTCGCTGAGATTCAGCAGCTTACACAAGATCAGCATTTATGTGCTATTGGTTTGGGAATGGTTGAAGATTTCTGTGGTTTCTTTTATGTAGGATGCACATTAGAACAATTAAAAACCTTTGAAGACGTCTATGAAGCATGGTGGATTTCAGAATGGAGTTGTTCAAGTACTGCCAATAATCGTGTTCACGATGCAATCACGGCTTTGTATCAGGACTTGGGAGAGGATTATACAAATGAGCAATATAGCGAATTGCAAGCGCACTATCAAAAGACCATTATTCAAGCATTACAAGATTTAAGAATACAAGGAAAATTAAAAAACCAACAGGGTGAAGAAATTATTGTCATTATTCAATATGCAGACTCATCCGATGAAGATTTTGAGGACATCAGTTTCCCACAAATTAATCCTGAGTTTTTAGTGCCTTTATTTGAAAACCGCTTTCAGAAAAAAGCTGGTGAAAATTTATATGATTACCTATTAGAAAAATCAGCATCTTAAAATAAGAAACCGAGCTAAAAAGCTCGGTTTCTGAAGAATCAGTATCTAAAATTAGATATCTGAAAGATCTACACCAATGCGAGTAGCCACTTCTTCATAAGCTTCAACAACACCACCTAAACCTTGACGGAAACGGTCTTTGTCGAGTTTTTTCTTGGTGTCTTTATCCCATAGACGGCAACCGTCTGGAGAGAATTCGTCACCCAAAACGATACGGTCATGGAACACGCCAAATTCAAGTTTAAAATCAACAAGAAGCATGTTGCCTTGAGCGAATAAGTCTTTCAGCACAACATTGACTTTTTGAGTCAATTCTTTCATTTGCGCCAATTGTTCAGCATTTGCCCAACCCAATGCAATTGCTTGAGACTCGTTCACCATAGGATCGCCTAAAGCGTCATCTTTGAAGAACAATTCAAATGTTGGTGGAACAAGCTCTAAACCTTCTTCAACACCCAAACGACGGCATAATGAACCTGCAGCATAATTACGCATTACACATTCAACAGGGATCATTTGCAATTTTTTCACTAAAACTTCAGTTGGAGAAAGAAGTTTTTCGAAGTGTGTTTCAATACCAGCTGCAGCCAGTTTTTCCATGATAAAGGCATTAAAACGGTTGTTCACCTTACCTTTACGGTCTAGTTGCTCTATTTTTTCGCCATTAAATGCAGAAGCATCATCACGGAAAACTAGAATTAGATGATCCGCGCTATCTGTTTCATAAACAGATTTCGCTTTACCAGTATAGAGCAAGGTTTGTTTTAACATGGGGGAACCTTTTGCAAAAAAAAATTGCCTAGAACGACTAGGCTGGCCAGTTTTGGTAAATCTGGGTTAATAGTTCTGCAGCTTTTTCTTTGTCTGCAAAGCTATTATCGGCGTTAAACACAGCAAGTGTGTTACTTGAACCTACAGAATTAAGCTTCAATACATAAGTTGAATTATCGATTTTTACAGTTGCCTCATTGGCATTTTTGCTTTGGCCGATAACCTTATGATTTAAGCTACTGAGGGTCGCAAGTGCGTACTGCCAAATTGTAGCAGAATTTCCATCAATTTTGATCAGTGGATTGCCATTTCCATCAGTTAAAATTTGAGGACGACCAACACTTTCAGTTGATGCAGAAACTTCATCAGCAGGTGCACTGATTTGAGCAACATCTGGACGAGGAACTTCGTAACGGTTGCCTCGTTTATTTTCAAATTTTGGTGCATGCTGAAGTGCAAGAGGGTCAACAATAGGAGCTGGATACATTGGCGTTGCAGGTCTAACTGTTGAACCTTCAGGGTAGCTAAGTGGCTCTACAGTGGTCGTGTTTTTATAATCTAAAGAACCATTGCTGATTCCAAGGGAACTACAACCCGCCAAGCTTAAAGCTGAAATGGCAAGAGTTAAACCTAAACGTAATTGCATAATACTAAGCTCTTATTAAATGAGACCCACTGCTTTGAGTTCTTCACGCAGTGGTGCACGGTATTGTTCTGCTAGGGGAGTTAATGGTAAGCGAATGCCAGTACCAATTAATTCCATTTCATGAAGTGCCCATTTCACTGGAATTGGGTTCGATTCGCAAAATAGAATATTGTTTAATTTTGCAACTTGGTCATCTTTGCTTTTCGCTGTTGCAGCATCACCTGCAATTGCAGCGGCACAAAGTTCGCTCATGATTTTTGGTGCAATATTTGCTGTTACTGAAATATTGCCGTGGGCGCCTAACTGAATCAATTCACTCGCAGTCGCATCATCACCTGAATACACCACCATGTTTTTGCCTTTTAAGCCATCAATCAGCTCTTTACCACGGGGAACATCGCCAGTCGCATCTTTAATTCCTACGATTTGAGGAATATCTGCTAAACGAATCGCGGTGTCGTTGTGCAGATCTACACCAGTACGACCAGGTACGTTGTAAAGAATGATAGGTAAATCAACAGCTTCAGCAACTGCCTTATAGTGTTGGAATAAACCTTCTTGCGTTGGTTTGTTATAATAAGGGGTAACTAAAAGTGCGGCATCTGCGCCGAGTTGTTTGGCTTCTTTGGTGAGTTCAATCGCTTCGTGTGTCGAGTTTGCACCAGTACCGGCAATAATTGGAATACGTTTATTGGCAACACGGATAATTTCTTTAATTACTTCTGTGTGTTCTGCCATGCTAAGAGTAGATGCTTCGCCAGTTGTACCGACAGCAACGATACTATTAGTGCCTTGTTCTATGTGCCACTCAACGAGCTTCTCGAGACCCTTCCAATCTACGCTGCCATCTTCAAACATAGGGGTGACGATTGCGACAATTGAGCCTTGAATGGTCTGTGCTTGCTGAGTCATTTTAAAAAAATATCCTATTTTTCCATCCACATGCGTTTGAGTAAACAAGGATTGGGATGGTTGCAGTATTTTGATTTGAGCGTGAAACAATCATCTTAAAGATTGCCTAATGCTTATGCAAATTATGACTGATTCAGCGTGTCAGAACAATATGCTTTAGTCAAAGCTTGGAAATTCTTTAACAAAAGCAACAAATCACTCACATTTCCAAGCAATTTTTTTTTATTTTCAGTTTTTTATCAAACATGAACAGCGTGCAGTTTTAATCCCAATGCTGGGTAAAATCTATTCGCGCTAGAAAACAATTTTCTATTGGGTGGCGGAGTCTCGCCGTTTAGAATCTAGCGAACCGTTCTAGATGATTTCTTGGTTGATTTTGATAAGACGCTCGCAAATGTACGCTATTATATTGTATGTTGAGTCATCGAGTGTTTAAATTTTTACGATTAAAATAATAGTCATTTGGCCAATATAAGGGTAGGGAAATGTTGCAATCTGAGCGTAGTGCCTTGATCGTTGTTGATGTACAAAATGGTTTCACTTCAGGCGGAAATTTAGAAGTTGCCCATGCTGAGCAAATCATTCCAACCATCAATCAATTGGCACGACATTTTGACAATATCGTACTGACCCAAGATTGGCACCCTGAAAACCATATTTCATTTGTTGAGAATCATCCCAACCGTAAAGCTTATGAGCTGATTCAATTAGATTATGGTCCGCAAGTATTGTGGCCATCACACTGTGTACAAGGGACGCAAGATGCTGAATTTCATCCTGATCTAAACATACCAACTGCACAACTGATCATTCGTAAAGGCTTTCGTTCTCAAATTGACAGCTATTCAGCCTTTATGGAAGCCGATCATAAAACCACTACAGGCTTGGCGGGCTATCTTAAAGAGCGTGGTATAGATACGGTGTATATTGTCGGGATTGCAACAGACTTCTGTGTCGCATGGACGGCCATGGATGCCGCCAAATTAGGCTTTAAAGCCTTCGTGATTTCGGACGCGACCAAAGCGATTGATTTACATGGTTCTTTACAACATGCATGGCAGGAAATGCTGGCTGTGGGTGTAAAACGCGTGATCTCAAAAGAGATTTTCAACGCAGCATAAGTATCAAGACTTGCATCATTTGAGAAATATTACTGCTTTAGAACATCTTGTTTTAAGATAAGCCGAAATCCTCAATCTGCTTGGGTAAGGACAATGTCAGCAATTTTACGTTTTAGTCAGTTTGTACAAAAAACTTTTGCTCTATGGGTTGTGGTGTTTGCCTTTATTGCCTTATGTTTTCCAGCAGCATTTGTCTGGATGAAAGCATATATTCCATGGGTTTTAGGGATTATCATGCTGGGGATGGGCATGACCATGACCGTAGATGAGTTTAAAAATGTCTTGTCAAATCCCAAAGCAGTTGTGATCGGTGTCGTTGCACATTTTGTGGTGATGCCCAGTGTGGCATTCTTTCTCTGTAAAGTTTTTAATTTACCACCCGAAATTGCGGTAGGGGTAATCCTTGTCGGCTGTTGCCCCGGAGGGACAGCATCCAATGTCATCACCTATATGGCCAAAGGAAATACTGCTTTATCCGTCACATGTACATCTGTTTCAACGTTTTTAGCGCCTATTTTGACACCTGCAATATTCTATGTGTTAGCCAGCCAGTGGATTCCGATTGATGCGGGTTCAATGTTTATCGATATTCTTAAAGTGGTGATTTTTCCAATTATTTTGGGCGTGATTTTAAGAAGCCTATTTAAACAAAAGACCGAGCAATATATTCAATTGATGCCTTTGATCTCTGTGGTTGCCATTGTGGTGATCGTGGCAGCAATTATTGCAGCCAGTAAGGCTTCAATTTTGCAATCGGGCTTGCTGATTTTGGGTGTGGTGATTTTACATAATGGTTTAGGCTTTTTATTAGGCTATTGGGCAAGCCGTCTATTCAACTTATCTTATCCTGACTCTAAAGCTGTTGCGATTGAAGTGGGGATGCAAAATTCTGGTTTAGGTGTGACCTTAGCTGCGATACATTTTGCTGCATCTCCAATAACCGCAGTGCCAAGTGCTATTTTTAGTTTATGGCATAATATTTCTGGACCTGTTTTAGCCACCTATTGGGCAGCGAAAGCCGATAAAATGGCTGAAAATAAACAATAGGGTCTGTAGACATTTCATAAATGGCTTGCGTTGTAGGTTAAAATTGAGCAGGCAAGGCATGAAACGAAGAGAATAGCGAGACTATTTTCGAGTTTCATAACGAAGGCTGAGATAATTTTAGCCACAACCCTTCGGGACTAGCGTGTTTTTTGCCGCTACGTCGTTACGAACCACTCATTTAGAATAACTAAATTTCGTATTTCGCGCCTAGTATCGCCTAAAAAACACACGTAGTCGCAAACATAGACGAATTGTCAACAGACCCTAATACTATTTTAAAATTTACGTTTCATTTAGAGAGCCTTGGCTCTCTTTTTAATTATGTTGATTTATTCATGCGCTAACTGTTTTAAAAATTCATCCTCAGTGAGTACACTAAAGCCATGTTGTTCAAGTAGGGCTGCTGTAACCCCTTTACCTGATATTTTATGCCCTGAAAATGATCCATCATAAATCATCTGTGAACCACAAGAAGGACTGTTGGCTTTTAAAATAATATGTGTCACTTGATGGTATTGGGCGAGTTTTAGGGTTTTTTCTGCACCCAGAATAAATTCAGCTGAAACATCATCACCATTGGCATCTTTTACTTTGGCTTGTCCCTTTAAAACTTGATAACCATCACCACCTAAGATTTCAGCAGGCTGTCGAGGTGTACTTAAGCCACCTGAAACTTCAGGGCAAATCACCACGGCTTGTTGAGTGTCTAGCAGTTGTTTAAGCTTGTGTTGTAGGCAGTTCTTGGCATCGTAGCGAACATTTTCACCTACAAGACATGCACTAATCAGATATTTTTTCATTATCTTGAGGTTAATTCGAGTTGCATTAAATTCATACCAATATCATATAAATCTGTTTTAAAGTCGATGCTTAATTTCTCTGTAAAAGCAAAATTTTGATAGAATTTTTTTGCACGGGTGTTGGTTTTCAATACTTCCAAAAATACAGAAGCTTGTTGATGTTCACGTGCAATATCAATCGCATTTTGCATAAGCGCAGATGCAAAATTTTTCCCAACCGCCTCTTTAAGCAAGTAAATTTTCTGTAATTCTGCACCAATAATATCTAGATGGGGTTCATATTGATTGAGATTTAGCTTGGCATATCCAATAATTTGCGCTTGTTCATTTTCAAGCAATAGCCAAACTTGATCAGGATCTCGCAGAGATTCGGACAAATTTTCTAAACTAAAATTTTGATTGAGAAAGTTTTGTAGACCTTGTTCTGACCAAAGATCAGCAAAATGTTGGCGATATGTGGTGCAGGCAAGCTGATTGAGTTGCTTGAGATGGATTGGCGTGGCTGGATAAATTTTCATTATATGTTGTCATCAAATGACGCTTTGCTATACCTTGAATTTGTATTCAATCATGGATGAATTTCATGGGATAATCAATCCGAAATAGGGAAAATGAATCTTGTTATGAGTGTGTATGTCGATCGCGCAAAAGTTCCGTTTAAAGGCCAAGAATGGTGTCATTTGATGGCAGATACACTGGAGGAATTACATCACTTTGCGCAAATGCTGGAAATCGATGCCCGTTTATTTCATCGCTCAGCCTCTTATCCGCATTATGATATTACCCTGCAAATGCGTGTGATGGCGATTGCTTATGGCGCAATTGATGCCGATCGAAAAACCATTATTGCTTGTGGAAAGAAACTGAAGTTACAACTTAACCAATCTTTATAAAGAATTGGTTTTTTATTTAAGCTTGATAAAACCGAACCTCCAGAAAAAGACTTTATCGCGATTAAGTCTTGTCCTTATGAGAAGCACAAGAGTAGAATCTTTTATGATGAAAAATTATGAACAACGATTGTGATTAATATATGACTTTTAAAGACGGCTCAACAGAAATATCGCAAGACGAGATTATTATTCTGGCTGAAACTTTTCGACTTTTAGGAGATGCCTCACGTCTCAGAATTCTTTTATTCTGTATGCGTGGACCTAGCCCAGTTGGCGATATCTGTGAAGCACTCGATTTGTCGCAATCTTTGGTTAGTCATCATTTACGTTTATTACGTTCAGCACGCTTGGTGAAAAGTGAGCGTCAGGCCAAACAAGTCTTATATGAAATCGCTGATACGCATGTCAGTCATGTTCTGTCTGATATGGCAAAACATATTGCAGAAGAGCAGTGTGGTTAAATTTTCTATTTTTCAAATCGATTATCAAAAGCAAAGTGAATTTCAAAATGTGGATGCCACAAGGCAACAATCAATGACCTTGTGGCAATTTGTGCTTGATCCATATTGATCTTAATGACTATGTCCAGCATGAGGATCAATTTTTGTCGGTTTTTCAAGGCTACAGCTGCTATCACCTTGCCAATCAATCGCGACAGTTGGATGTTCAATATCAAATTTGGTTTTTAATTCATGTTCAATTTGTTCGGTGAGTGTCTTGATATCAACACCTGCTTCAGGTTGGACATGTAATGTTGCCATTGCTCTTCCTGAAGTAATCATCCATACATGAATATGGCTAATTTTCTGAATGCCTTGAACGGATTTTAATAAGTGAGTGGTGATATCTGTTGTATTCGCATTGGCAGGCGCACCTTCTAATAAAATATGAATGGTTTGTTTAAACAAAGACCATGCACTGCGCAATACAAGTAATGATACAAGCACAGACAAAATCGGATCAATCGGTGTCCAGCCTGAGTACCAGATGACGATTGCAGCGATAATTGCAGCAACAGAACCCAATAAGTCACCCATCACGTGCAGAATTGCACCTTTGATATTTACATGATCAGTATCATCTCGTGTGAGATACCATAAAACAAAGATATTCACCAACATACCAACAATTGCGACAATAAACATCGGTCCTGCAAGTACGGGTTGAGGTGATTGAAAGCGTACAATCGCTTCATAGACGATCCATCCAACAATCCCAAACAGGGTTAGAGAATTGATCAGGCCTGCAATCACTTCAAAGCGCATATAGCCGAAAGTACGTGATTTATCCGCAGTACGACGCCCAAAGCGAAATGCTGCATATGCTAATCCTAATGCAAGTGCATCCGTCATCATATGGCCTGCATCAGCTAACAGTGCCAATGAACCAGATATGATTCCCCCAGCAGCTTCAACAAGCATAAAACTGAAAATAATGAAGAAAGAAATCAGAATTTTTCTTTCATTTCCTGTAGTTGCTTCAGGTACATGTGCGTGGTTGTGATCACTATGGCTATTATGGGGATGATTATGATTGTGTCCCATAAGGACCTCTGAATTGGATTATTTACATATGAATATATGTTCATATGTTTGTTTTGTCAAATAACTTCATGTTAATTTTTTATTGCATTGTGAATCAAAATTTCAAAAAACTGATGCCATAAGGCACTTAGGTTTAATAAAACAGAATAAAGTTTTTAAAACGGACTGATTCACTTTCGGGCTTATCTACTTTGATGCGAAGTAAAAAGGAGGCTATTTTTCGCTAAAGGATCTTGTTGGTTCAAGTTTAGTTTAGGGTGATTGTTCTGGTTGAGGTTATTTTAAATTGATGTATCTATAAAAATTAGGCATAAAAAATCCACACATTCATGCAATTTTAGCGCATGCTTTGTGTGGATTACTTAAGCTATTGATATATGTATGAAACTTAATTTATTTCATACACTACAATAAGTAACTGATTGATTATTCAACCGTAACTGATTTTGCTAAGTTTCTTGGTTGGTCTACGTCAGTACCACGTAATACCGCAACATGATAAGACAATAACTGTACTGGGATACTGTAAGCTATCGGTGCTAACCAAGTATTGACCGTTGGAACATAGACAACATGTTGACGATCTTTAGCCACGATACCGCTATTTTCATCTGCAAAAACAAACAGTTCACCACCACGTGCTTGGACTTCTTCCATATTGGATTTAAGTTTATCCAGCATGTCATCATTCGGTGCAAGAATCACCACAGGCATATCATTGTCGACCAATGCCAGCGGGCCATGTTTCAATTCACCTGCAGCATAACCTTCAGCATGAATATATGAAATTTCTTTAAGTTTTAATGCACCTTCAAGTGCAATTGGGAATTCTGTACCGCGACCCAAGAACAAGCAATGCTGCTTCTCTTTAAACAGAACAGACAAACGTAAAATTTCTGTATCATTTTGTAAGGTATCCAAAATGACTTTAGGGATATGCCACAACGCAGAAGTGATTTCATCAAGACGTTCAGCTGAAATGGTTTGCTTAACCTGACCAAGTTTAAGGGTCAATAGCATCAAAGCTGCGAGCTGTGTGGTAAACGCTTTGGTTGATGCGACCCCAATTTCAGGACCAGCCAAGGTTAATAAATGATGATTTGTTTCACGAACCATAGACGAGGTCGCGACATTACAAATCGTCATGGTGTAGATATTTAAGCCTTTTGCTTTAGCACGCTTTTGTGTATCACGTAATGCAGCCAAGGTATCTGCAGTTTCACCTGATTGGGAAATACAGACATACAAGGTGTTATCTACAATCACAGGCGAGCGATAACGGAACTCGCTGGCAATTTCAACTTGGCAAGGTAAATCAATCAGTTGTTCAAACCAATATTTTGCAATCATTCCAGCATGGTAGCTGGTACCACAAGCAAGCACCTGAATTTGCTGAACATTTTTAAAATCTATATTTGCATTTTGTAAGAAATCTTCTCGTAGTGTATTGCCATTTAAAGCTTGAGAGATCGTTTGTTGAATTGCTTCAGGTTGCTCAAAAATTTCTTTGAGCATGTAGTGTTTATACTCACCTTTAGAGGCATTACTCACGGTTGCATCCAGTTCTTTCACTGGACGATCAACCAATTGATCATTAACAAAAACTTCAATCGTTTCACGAGTTAAACGCGCAATATCACCTTCTTCAAGATAGATAAAACGGTTGGTCACAGGTAATAGTGCCAATTGGTCTGAACTAATAAAGTTCTCACCGATACCAACACCAATGACTAAAGGTGAGCCTTCACGAACAGCAATTAATTCATCTGGGTAATCGGTATGCACAATCCCCAGTGCATAAGCGCCTTTTAGTTGAGGTACGATTTCTTCAACGGCTTTTAATAAATTTGGCGATGATTTCAATGCTTCAGTAATTAAGTGAGCAACGACTTCAGTATCGGTTTGTGATGTAAACACATAACCCAAAGCTTCAAGATCATCTTTAAGCTCTTGGTAGTTTTCAATAATACCGTTATGTACCACTGCAACATGGCCAGAAATATGTGGATGGGCATTATTTTCAGTTGGTTTACCATGGGTTGCCCAACGTGTGTGTGCAATACCCACAGAACCTAAAATATTCGACTCTGCAACCGCACCTTCTAAATTTGCAACTTTACCGACACGACGTTCACGTAAGATTTGCCCCTGATCAACCAGTGCAACACCCGCAGAGTCATAACCACGATATTCAAGACGTTTTAGGCCTTCAATTAAAATATTTGTAATGCTTCGTTCAGCAACGCCACCAACAATACCGCACATAATAATATCCTCTTATTTCTTGACCTTTTGGGGACGTTGATAATTTTCTTTCGAAATTTGTTTTGCACGTTCAAATGCAAGACTGTTGTCTGCTACATCATGGGTAATCACTGAACCCGCACCTGTGGTTGCGCCATGACCAATTTTAATCGGTGCAACCAGTGAGTTGTTGGTTCCAATAAAGGCATTATCACCAATGATGGTTTTGTGTTTATTGGCGCCATCATAATTACAGGTAATTGTACCTGCACCGATATTTGAACCCGCACCAATTTCTGCATCGCCTAAATAGGTGAAATGATTGGCTTTTGAACCTAGACCAACAGAAGAGTTTTTCACTTCAACAAAGTTACCGATATGAACTTCATCTGCCAATTTTGCACCTGGACGTAGTCGTGCAAAAGGACCAATATGTACATCTGCACCAATCACCGCATCTTCAAAAACACTATACGGTTGAACTTTGGTTCCTGCCGCAATTTGGGTATTTTTAATAATACATCCCGCACCAATTTCAACGCCATTTCCGAAAGTACATTGACCTTCAATAATCACATTAATATCAATACGAACATCAGTACCCGCCGTGAGTTGACCACGTAAATCAAAACGTGAAGGGTCAATCAAATGCACGCCTTGTTGCATCAGTGATTTGGCTTGATAATTTTGAAATTCACGCTCTAATGCTGCAAGTTGAATGCGATCATTTACGCCTTCAACCTCAAAAGCCAATTCTGGTTGAATGGATGCGATTTCCATACCATCCGCTAAAGCCATTGCCACGATATCGGTCAGGTAGTACTCGCCTTGAGCATTGTCATTGCTGAGTTTCGGTAACCATTCATGTAATTTGGTATTGCTGACACAGTAAATACCTGTGTTGATTTCTTTAATTTGACGTTGTTCATCAGAAGCATCTTTATGTTCAACAATCGCTTGGATTTTTCCATCCTTACGTACGATACGACCGTAGCCTGTAGAATCTTCAAGCGTTAATGTGACTAAACCGATGCCTGTTTGACTGGATACATCAAGCAAACGTTGTAGGGTACTTTGTTGTACACAAGGCACATCACCAGAAAGGATCAAAGAAATGCCGTCTTGGGGTAAAACAGGTAAAGTCACTTTAACGGCATGACCCGTACCAAGTTGTTCTGTTTGCTCTACCCATTGAATATTTTCATGTGCAAATGCATTTTGAACCAGATCACCACCGTGACCAAAGATTGTAATGATATTTTTTGCTTGTAATTGTTTTGCTGTTTCAATCACATGACCGAGTAGTGGACGTCCTGCTAACGGTTGGAGTACCTTGGGTAAACTAGAACGCATACGTGTTCCTTTACCTGCAGCAAGAATGATCACAGTTGTAGACATATCACACCTAACAGATCTGGCTTAAGCCATTTTAAAATATAAATAAATCACGATACATATTGCTGCCCAGAGGCCTGCAATAATATCGTCAAGCATGATCCCAAAGCCACCATCAACTTTTTGGTCAATGACACGAATAGGCCATGGTTTCCAGACATCAAATAAACGGAACAGTGCAAATCCAACCAGTGCCCAAATCCAATTCATTTGCCCTAAATAAATCAAAGGCAGGAACGTGATTGATTGCCCAGCAAATTCATCCCAAACAATACGCCCATCATCATGTACATGGATAATCTCTGCGGTTTTCCCACAAATCCAAATACCGACCAATGACATGATTATGATGGCCAATATGGAGCCATAAAAACCAATTGCAAGCCAAATCGGAATAAACAAAAGCGCAAACGCTGAGCCAAATGTACCTGGTGCTTTGGGCGCTAAGCCTGAACCAAAGCCCACACCGCAGAACACAATAAAGCGTTCAGCCCATGTCATACTTTTAAAGACAATCGGAGGTTTATGCAAAGTGTTGGTACCCTTGAAGTTGAAGTGGATGGTCTAAGCCATCTTTCTCAAATACAATCCCAGATTTTTGTGTAACTTGGCCGATGATTGTAGTGGTTACATTTGGTTTTAATTGCAAAAGTTTAGCATAATTTTGCATAGTTATTGTAAAGCATAACTCATAATCATCTCCGCCCGCTAAAGCATATTTCCATTGCTCATTGTCGCTGAGTTGCCTTAAAGCTGGCTGAATCGGGAGTTGATTTAAATTTATTTTTGCACCGACACCAGAGGCGTCTAAGATATGCCCGAGATCTTGAGCAAGCCCATCTGAAACATCAATCATACTGGACGCCAAGTCTTTTAACATGGCGCCTAGTTCGCAGCGCGGTGTTGGGTAATCTAGACGTTGTTGTAGTGGATGTCCTAAATGTTTTAGCCCAAAAGCGGCATCACCAATCGAGCCACTCACTACAATTAAATCATCGACTTGTGCGCTAGAACGGGTAATGGCTTTGCCTGTTTCAATCCAGCCCAGTGCGGTGACGGTAATGGTGAGATGTGGACTTTGCGTGGTATCACCACCAATTAAACGTACGCCAAATTGATCGCAACAATCATATAAACCCTGACTAAATTGTTTTAGCCAGTCATGATCAATTTGGGATAGGCTCAATGCGAGTAAAATACTGTGGGGTTTCGCACCCATTGCAGCAATATCTGACAGATTGACAGCAACAGATTTCCAGCCAATGGCATGTGGAGAAGTTTCTAAGGGAAAATGTCGACCAGCGACAAGGGTATCTGTGCAAATCACCAATTGATGATTTAAAGGTGGGGAGAGCAGAGCTGAGTCGTCACCGACGCCTAAATCAACATCAGTTTGCTGCTGACGATTGAAATAGGTCTCAATAATTGAAAACTCAGCCATGTAAAAACAACTTATTTGCTTTGTTGCTTTTCTGCTTCACGCAGGCTTGTTGCTAAACGATCTAATACACCATTGATGTATTTATGACTGTCAGCACCACCAAAGTGTTTTGCCAGCTCAATGGCTTCATCGAGTACAACTCGATAAGGGACTTCAAGATGGTCTTTGAGTTCGTATGCACCTAAACGTAATGTAGCAAGTTCTACACCGTCTAATGCACTCAGTTCACGATCCAGAACAGGAACAAGTAAAGCATCCAATGCTTCATGGTTTGCGATCACGGCTGTGAGCAACTCATGATAATAGCCGAGATCCACTTTATGCATTGCGTTTTCAACACGGGTACGTGCTTCAATTTCATGCACTGGGTTGTGGCTCATTTGCCATTCATAAATCCCTTGTACAGCAAAGCGACGTGCTTTACGTTTTGCTGCATAAGTAGCTTGGAGTGTTTGCGACATGCTTTAAATTGCCTTTAACAGGTTAACCATTTCAATAGCAGTAAGGGCAGCTTCACCACCTTTATTACCTGCTTTTGTACCAGAGCGTTCAATCGCCTGTTCAATACTATCCGTAGTCAATACACCATTGATTACAGGTAGGCCAGTATCTAAACCAACTACACCTAAACCTTTGGCACATTCACCTGCAACGAAGTCGAAATGTGGCGTACTACCACGAATCACTGCGCCAAGTGCAATCACTGCATCGAATTTACCAGAAGCTGCTAGTTTTTTAGCCACAACTGGAAGTTCCCATGCGCCCGGTGCATGAACGACAGTGATATTATCGTCGCTTACACCATGACGATGCAATGTATCAATTGCACCTTCTAATAAATGTTCAACAACAAAGCTGTTAAAACGACCAACTAAAATCGCGTAACGGTCTTCGCTCGCGAGATGTAATAAACCTTCAATTCGGCGAATCGCCATGGCAACCTCGATAATTTAACAGATAAGTGGTTGTACCGACTGCTTTTATTTCCCGACTAAAAACCTAATTGAGCAATAAATGCAGTCTGATTAAAAATTATTGACCAGTTTTTTGGTCAGCAGTGATGTATTCCACCACTTCTAAATTAAAGCCTGATAATGCATTGAAACGTAATGGTGAGCTAAGAAGTTTCATCTTTTCAACACCAAGATCACGTAAAATTTGTGCACCAACACCAATCGTTTGGTATTGCTGTGAAAGTGCAGCATTTGATTTTGTTGGTTTTGGCTTACCAAGTTCTGCCAAAGCAGGGCCTAAGTCAGATAGATGACGTTGACCAATCCAGACCAAAACCCCTCGATCACTGTCGGCAATTGTTTTGAGTGCTTTATCAAGGTTCCAAGCAGGCTCACCATCTTTTTTATTGAGTTTCAATAAATCACGTACAGGATTGAAACCATGTACACGGACAGTCGTCACCCCTTGTTTTGGTTCACCTTTGACCAAAGCCAAATGAATGTCTGGATTACCAATTTCACGGTAACGGTATAAATCAAAGGTACCGTATTCAGTATCTATACTTTGTTGATCCAAACGTTCTACAGTTTGTTCATTGGTCATACGATAATGAATCAGATCAGCAATTGTACCAATTTTTAAGCCATGTTTCTCAGCAAATACTTCAAGATCTGGACGACGTGCCATCGTGCCATCTTCATTGATAATTTCACAAATCACCGATGCCGGCTCTAAACCCGCTAAACGAGATAAGTCACAGCCAGCTTCTGTATGCCCAGCACGGTGTAATACACCACCTGGTTGTGCCATCAATGGGAAGATATGTCCAGGTTGTACAATATCAGCAGGTTTGGCATGAGCAGCAACTGCAGTTTGAATTGTATGGGCACGTTCTGCGGCAGAAATACCAGTGGTTATACCATTTGCAGCTTCAATAGAAAGCGTGAAGTTTGTACTGTGTTGTGCGCCATTATGGTCGACCATTAATGGTAGATCGAGTTGCTTACAGCGGTCACGACTTAGTGTTAGGCATACAAGACCACGAGCATGGGTGATCATAAAGTTGATGTCTTCAGGGCGTACGTGTGTTGCAGCAATGACTAAATCGCCTTCATTTTCACGATCTTCGTCATCCATCAGGATAACCATTTTACCTGCACGGATATCTGCTACAAGCTCTTCAACAGTATTGAGCGGCATCAACCTTCACCTTTTTGTTCTGTCGTATGACATTTTCATTGAGTACATTCGGAGCATAGTCTAACGTGTTTTTACGTATTTTGCCTATGCTTATCATCTTCCTTTGAGATAGATAGTTATACACAAGCTTGTAGGGCAATGAAAAGAGAAGAAAATTGATTTATCGTGATTTAGTATAAAGATCAGACACTCATTTCGAAAAAAATAAGATTAACTTATCGGAAATTGAGTGTAATAAAAGAAAAACCCTCGCACTTTAAAAAAGAGGAGGGTTGATAGATGGTAAATATTTAATTCTCTGAGATTGCTTCAGAATTCGGTGTATTTTTCTTACCTTTTAAAATCTCAGTACGAATATTTTGTGCAAGTTCAGCACAGTCATTATTCATACCATTGATCATAAATGAGTGACGGGTCAACACATTGGTTGGATTTGGTAAGGCAACCAATTGATAACAATCACCAATATGCTTGAGTTGATCATTGCTTAAATACAATGCCATTTCTTTGGCAATTAAATGATTCACCAAACGTTCAGCCGCTTGAGACGCATCAAGTTGCATCGCTTCTACTGAGGTGGTGACTGCACAACGTGTCTGTAACACAAAGCGTTTGTCTTCACGGTAACGTTTATACAGAACTTCTGACAATAATTGAAATACCGAACCAACCATTAATATAGATTGTGCTGCATTGGGTGTTTCAGCATCAATACTCAGGATTGCGCCATTCTGATTAAACTCTTGATGAATGGTGAAATCTTTTGCATTCAATTTGAAATGCTGTGCGCAAAGTTCAATACTTTTATTCAGAAAAATCTGACATAAATTAAAATAAGGCAGTGAAACCGACTGGTTGACCGTATTCATCAGTTGCTTTGGATCATAGTACTGAATATTCAGTGCCAAAATCTCTTGGTCATTTTCCAGTGTCGCGGTTACAGGAGTTTTGGGTTCAGGTTTTGCTTTGGCTTGCGCTTGTTGTTGAGCTTGGGCAATCGCAATCGTGCGGTTGGCTTTCTCCGCTTCAAGTGCTTCAGTCAGTTGTTGAATTTCGTGTTTTAAGCGGGCTTCATTGTTGATGCGAGCCAAAAATTCACTGCGCGTTGGGCGAGCGATGGCACGGTAGGCCAACCATAAAAAGGTATGAATTAATAAGGACACTAAAATAGCCAACCATTGGGTCCGTAAAATTTCACCAATACTTGGCTTGATCAAGGTAATTTCAATTGTGCCGACTTTTTTCTCGTTCTGTAATGCATCACGAACAAAAACTTCACCTTGACGAGTTTTTGCCATACCACTGGTTGCCAGCACTTGTTTTTTAGCATCCAGTATTCGAATCGAAGCCACGCTTGGATTGGTCGCATAGCGATTTGCCAACAGCGCCAATGACACCGTATTTGCGGGTTCGAGTTCAGATAGGCTGTCCGTGACCAATTGGCTGGTCATGAGTTGGCCTTGGCTGGCACGGTTTTCATTTAACTGATGTGTTGTTGCAACTACCAATAAAAAGGTATGAAATGCAAAACTTACAATAAGTAGGCTAGCAAATAGCCCTTGTCTTGGCGCATTCAACGTAAACTTCCAAAGCAAAAAATTTCGATTTCGATTATGATTCTTCCAATTGTTGTAGCTCAGACCCGAGTCAATTCATGCGAGAAATCATTCTTATTTCATTTTTAGGACCTGACCAACCCAATCAGTTTACTCGATTAATGCAAGTGTTGTCCGTACATTCTTTGCAAATATTAGATGTAGGACAGGCGGTCATCCATAATCAATTGACTTTAGGTATTGTAGTGTCGTCAAACGATCAAACTGCAACAGCTTTAGCCATGAAAGACATCCTTATTTTAGCACATGATATTGGTTTAACTGTTCGTTTTAAGCCGATTTCAGGCGCAGAATATGACCAATGGGTGAGTGAAGGTGGGCGCACACGTTATATCGTGACCGCTTTAGCACCAGAGCTCACAGCCGAACATCTACAAGCGGTAACCAATATTGTTTCAAGTCAAGGTTTTAACATTGAAACAGTGACGCGCTTGTCGGGTCGTCCCGAACGTAATGGACACCAAGATGGGCTGAAACGTTCATGTGTTCAATTCGGTTTGAGTGGGCAAATGCTGGATGCACAGGCGATGCGTGCCGCATGTTTACGGCTTTCTGCTGAATTAAATATTGATGTCGCGGTGCAGGAAGACAATGCCTATCGCCGTAATCGTCGCTTAGTCTGCTTCGACATGGACTCAACTTTGATTGAGCAAGAAGTGATTGACGAACTTGCTAAAGAAGCAGGGGTGGGCGATAAAGTCGCTGAAATCACTGAACGTGCAATGCAAGGGGAGTTGGATTTTCAACAAAGTTTCCGTGCACGCGTTGCGTTACTTAAAGGCCTTGATGCCACAGTATTGCCTCAAATTGCTGAACGACTAACCGTGACAGAAGGTGCCGAGCGGTTAATCTCGACACTGAAATCATTGGGTTATAAAACTGCGATTTTATCTGGTGGTTTTCAGTACTTTGCTGAATATCTACAAGAAAAATTGGGCATTGATGAAGTGCATGCCAATATCCTCGATGTTGAAAATGGTGTCGTGACAGGTGAGGTTAAAGGCCATATCGTTGATGGCGCGCGCAAGGCGTATCTATTGACTGAATTGGCTGGGAAAATGGGGATTTCACCTGAGCAAGCGATTGCGGTTGGAGATGGTGCAAACGATTTACCGATGCTTTCAATTGCAGGGCTCGGAGTCGCATTCCGTGCGAAACCTGTGGTTCGTCAAAATGCCAATCAAGCCATTTCAAGTGTAGGTCTAGATGGTGTGCTTTATCTTTTAGGCGTGCATGATAAAGATTTGTCCCGTGCTTAAATGACATGGGTTATATTGCAGAATCATGACAAATAGCGACTTTAAGTCGCTATTTTTTATTTGAAAATGAATCACTTTGCTGCCATTGGCGCTCAATAAAACAGCTTGATAAAAATATTCGTTTTAGAACTTAAAAAAAGTTTTTCAGGGATTAAAAGCTGTGTGTATTTTTTTGTAATGACACTGCATGATTGATGGTAATTAGATTGTGAGAAAAACAGGATTCTTAAAAAATGTAATGACAAATGAATGTTGCGACAAAGTGTGTCGTTTAAGCAGAAAACAGCGCTTTCCTTCTCTTAAAAACTATACATAATGCAAAGCATAAGCTTCTATAAGGTGATTTAAGAAAAATTATAAAGCTTGAAATTGTTGTGAAACACCTATTTAAACGGTTTTTTTATAAGGCATCATTTTGACGGAGGTTGTTATGGTATCAACAACATTTGCAACATTGATTGGATTCGGTCTAATTGCTGCAGCGTTGGCTACCGTTTTCTTTTCCCCTTATCGTCATTGGTTAGGGTTTATGTTTGCAGGCATGATCTTCTGGGGCACCTTGGAAGCAATGCGTTATAGTGTACAGAACATCTTTGATATTTCGGTCGCATATAGCTATTTAACCGCGATTATGTTGGCGATGTCAGCATTGATTGCTCTTTTATTGCGTGAAGATAGTCGTGCACAAAAAGCATTGGCAAATCGCCAATATATTGAACATACCCCAGTCTATGAAGATGAATAAGTTTTGAGTGAAAACTTCAGTCAATATGAACGCTAAGATAACAATAGTGACTTTAATTACACGAAAAAAATCAATTTAGACATTCCAAGGTATATCATAATGGTATACCTTTTTTTCAGTTTATACTTTGCTCTGAAAGCCATGTCTACGCAATGACAAGTTATGCTAGGATGAGCAAATTCGAATCTAATTTAAAAAACAACAGGCTTAAATGTCATGAAACTTTCTGCAATTCCAGTTGTGAAGTTACCAATCGTTGATGCAAGTACAGATCCACTGGATTTGCTTGTATTGGGTTTAGCACTTCGTATGAAACAATTGGCTCGTACCAGTCCAAAATTTATTGAATTGACCCATGACCGTCAGTTCCGTATTCAGATTGGTACTGACTTGGGCGTGGCACGCCAAATTATTGTGAACAATGGTCAAATTGATACAGTTTCAGGTGCTGAACAAAAAGCTGATTTTGTTTTACAGTTTGCTGACAGTGAGCAAGGTGTAAAAACTTTGGTAAAAGGCGATCCAACGGCTTTTATGACGGGTATGCAAAACGGCAGCATCAAAATGGAAGGCGATTTCAGTTTGTTGGTCTGGTTTAACCAAGTGGCTAAACTGATTCCACCAAAAGTTCCAAAACCAGTAAAAGACAAAATTAAATTGGCACGCCAATTCTTAAAAGAGAAGATTGGACGCTAAGCGAATCGAAAATCTTAAAAAGCCCGATCTGATTGGGCTTTTTAAGATTTAAACATTGGTATTAAACTCAAGCTTTTGATTATTCAACTTCTAAGTTAAAGGTCACAGGTCCATCATTGACCAAATGCACTTTCATATCCGCTGCGAAAATACCTGTCTCAACATTTTTAAATTGTGATCGAGCATAATCAACCAATTGTTGATACAGTGCCTGAGCTTCAGCGGGTGGCATGGCCGGCCCAAAGTCTGGACGCAAGCCTTTTTGCGTTTGTGCCATTAAGGTGAATTGAGAAACCAATAAAATCCCGCCATTGGCTTGGCTGACGTTCCAGCCCATTTTGCCTTGTTCATCATCAAAAAAACGATATTTCAAAATCTTATCAATTAATTTTTGACCTTTTTCAAAATTGTCTTCCTTCGCTAAACCTAGAAAAACCAAAATTCCTTTTTGAATTTCGCCAGTAGTTTCACCATCAACAACGACTTTGGCTTCTAACACTCTTTGTAATAATGCGCGCATATAAACAATAAGACTAAAATACGATAGCGCTATTCTAACAGGGAAAACCCAGCAAGATGATGCGAGTACGCTATTGGTGAAAAGTTGAGGCTATTGGTAAGCTTTTGAATAAAAATAGAATTTATAAAATTATCATATGAGCAGATAAATCAAAAAAATAATTCTGCTGAGATTTCTGTTGAGCTTAACTGAAAATATAGTTCATCACTTATAAATGATTACGTTATCTCAGTGAAAAATATGCTTTAATAAAAACAGCATAGCGAAATTAAAATAGATATGGCGCCAATCATCCAATCCTTGCTCGATACAGATTTATATAAATTTACCATGTTACAAGTGGTGCTACATAAATTTCCTCAAACGCACAGTGTGTATCATTTTCGCTGTCGTAATCTAGATGCTACCGTTTATCCCCTGACGGATATTCTGGATGATTTGAACGAGCAGCTCGATCATCTCTGCTTACTCAAATTCCAAGAAGATGAATTGCAATATTTACGCAGTATGCGTTTTATCAAAAGTGATTTTGTCGACTATTTAGAATTATTCCAACTCAAACGCCGTTTTATTAAAGCGGGTATTGATGAACAAGGTCGTTTAGACATTTGGGTTGAAGGCCCAATGGTTCAAGCGATGATGTTTGAAATTTTTGTTCTGGCGATTGTCAATGAACTCTATTTTAGCCGGATTCGTAATGATGACATTTATGTTGAAGGTGAACGTCGTCTACAAGCCAAAGTTGAATTATTAAAGAAATTTGAACAACAACAAGGCACTCAAGCTCCTCCATTTTTAGTCTCAGATTTTGGTACTCGTCGTCGCTATAGCCTAGATTGGCAAAGACATGTAATCCAGACCTTCCATGCAGCTGTACCCAATGTGTTTAGAGGTACCAGTAATGTGCTCTTGGCAAAGGAATTAAATATTCATCCCATTGGAACCATGGCGCATGAGTTTCTACAAGCATTCCAAGCGCTAGATGTCCGTTTAAGAGATTTTCAAAAAGCTGCTTTAGAAACCTGGGTACAAGAGTATCGTGGTGATCTGGGCATTGCCTTGACCGATGTGGTCGGTATGGATGCATTCTTACAAGATTTTGATTTGTATTTTGCCAAGTTATTCGATGGTTTACGTCATGACAGTGGTGACCCATTTGAATGGGGCGATAAAGCTTATCAACACTATCGAAAACTGAAAATTGATACCAAAACCAAGATGCTAACCTTTAGTGATGGATTAGACATTGAGCGTGCGTGGGCGTTATATCAATACTTTAAAGATCGTTTTCAAGTCAGTTTTGGTATTGGTACCAATTTGACCAATGATATGGGGCAAACGCCACTCAATATTGTGTTAAAACTGGTGGAGTGTAATGGTCAATCTGTGGCAAAAATTTCAGATAGCCCCGGAAAAACCATGACGGATAACGATACTTTCTTGGCTTACTTACGACAGGTCTTTGAAATACCTGAAGTTGTCGAAGCAGTGAAAATTGATATCTGAATTTTTGCTAAAAGAATGTGAAAAATCAGCATATTGGTAAAAAACACTGTGCTAAGATCATTTGTGCTCAAGGTCTTAAAATAGAAAAACGTATGACTACATCAGCCTTTAACTTCGAATTACTCATAGAAGCAGAACAACTTGTGCCATTTTTAGGGCATGACAAAATTCGTATTGTCGATCTAAGTCGTAGCTCTGTGTATGATCAATTACATATTCCACATGCCTTACATGTTAAACCACGACTGTTGGTTCGACAGGAAGAACAAGCTTCAGGGTTATTGCCCGATGAGGACGGTTTAAAAGCGCTGATTGAGTATTTAAACATCTCTCCCGAACATCATGTTGTAGTCTACGATGATGAAGGTGGTGCTTGGGCTGGGCGTTTGATTTGGAATTTACATTGCCTTGGTTTTTATAATACTAGCCTCCTCAATGGCGGAATTCATGCATGGTTGGCAGCAGGCTATCCGACTTCGGCTGAAGCAGAAAGTTTTAGCAAAGTTGAACCCTTAGTTACCGTCAATTTACAACATCTTGATCAACACCGAATTGAATATGCCAAACTGTTGCAAAAGGTTGAACAGCAAGCGATTCAAGTTTGGGATTGTCGAACTTCAGAAGAATATACGGGACAGCGTTTAGCAGCGCGACGCGGCGGTCACATTCCAAGTGCACAACATTTTGAATGGAGTACTGCAATTAATCGTCAAAATCATTTAAAATTGCATCCTCTAGAACGCACGCAACAACGTCTAGAACAATTAGGCTTTCAATTTGACCAGCCTGTGGTGGTGTATTGTCAGTCACATCATCGTTCTGGTCTGGCTTATATCTTGGGTCGGTTATTGGATTGGAATATTCAAGCCTATGATGGTGCGTGGAGCGAGTGGGGCAATCGCCTTGATAGTCCAATTATTACTGGAGAATCACCTGCGTGAGTCTTACATCAACGTTAAAAAAACAAATTTTTATCCAAGCACAAAAAGTCATTCCGCAACAGCAACTCAGCCGTGTTGTTGGTAAAGTTGCAGCCAGTGAAAATCCAATTGTTAAAAATTTAGCGATTCAAGCATTTAAAGCACAGTACGGGATAGACCTTTCTATTGCTGAGCAAAGTGATGCTTTAAAATATAAATCATTCAATGAATTTTTTACCCGTGCTTTAAAAGACGGTGTCCGAGAAATTGACACAGATCAGACCAGTATTGTCTCTCCGGCAGATGGTGCAATTTCTCAGTTGGGTAAAATTAAAGATGGTGATGTATTTCAAGCCAAAGGCCAAAGTTTTTCTGTAGACAAATTGATTGGCGATCCGCAATTGGCTGCACCATTTATCAATGGTGAATTTGCCACGGTTTATTTGTCACCACGTGATTATCACCGTGTCCATATGCCATTTGCAGGAACATTGACAGAAACCTTGTATATCCCAGGTGAGTTATTTTCTGTAAACCAAACGACAGCAGAGAATATCCCAGGTTTATTTGCACGTAATGAGCGTATGGTATGTTTGTTTGATACCGAATTAGGACGTATGGCGGTTGTTCTCGTGGGTGCAATGATCGTTGCAGGAATTGAAACTGTGGCGACTGGCAAAGTAAAACCAACAGGGCGTTTAGAGTTAAACCAGCATGATTTAACCTTAGAAAAGGGTGCTGAACTTGGACGTTTTTATTTAGGTTCAACCGCAGTTGTATTGTTTGAACAGAATAAAATCACTTGGGATGAACAGTTTAAAGCCAATTCTATTGTGGTGATGGGTGAAGCTTTAGGGCACACCGTTTAATTTGCTTGTTCTATGATGAGGTGCACTTTCTGTTGTAGAAAGTCACCGAGTCTAAAGCCTTATGGCATTGAAATAAGACAGCTTTAAAGCCTGTGCATCTGCTAAGGCATTGTGTGGGTTTTCAGAGGCAACATGGGTTTCGATTGGGTCCTGCATCCATAACTGCATGGTCAGCGGAGGTGTTCGGATACATTTTCCTGCAGAAAGTACCAGACTACGGGTAAACAAGGCAAAGTCTTCTGGCCAATCTGCCACAATTTCAAGACTTGTATATTGAGATAAATAAATCTGTAAGTGACTTTGAAATTGCGCTAATGAAATCGGTTTTTGATTTAAACGAGGCATGACATGGTCTTTAACCCAAGTAATTGGGTCAGCGCATTCTAAAACTTCATAAAAATGTTGATTATTCTCATCAACCAATGCCAGCGAAATTAAATCACCGCCAAAGCCATTAAACTCACAATCTAGAAATAGTTTCATTCGAATTAATCAAAAAATCAAATATTAACCTGCAAAATCAAGGCGCTCTTTGGGGAAAACCACTCTAAAAATAGACCCCCGATTTTCTTTAGAATCAATTTCTAAATACGCATTATGTTGCATTAAAACATGCTTCACAATGGCAAGCCCTAAACCTGTTCCACCTGTTTGGCGGCTTCGTGCACTGTCTACACGATAAAAGCGTTCGGTTAAACGTGGAATATGTTTTGGATCAATTCCGATCCCGGTATCTTCAACAGTGAAATAACCATGTTCACTGTCATCATGCCAACCGATTGTAACTGTGCCACCTTTAGGGGTGTATTTAATCGCATTGGTGATTAAATTACTAAACGCACTGGCAAGCTCTGCATCAGAACCAATTAAGTCACAATGACTGTCGATATCTAAATTTAAAGTATGGCCATAATCGACATTGTAGGCTTGTGCATCATCAAAAAGCTGATTCATCAAATTTGGCATATCGATGATTTGATTTTTTGCGACCTGTTTATTGCCTTCCAAACGTGAAAGCAAGAGTAAGTCATTGACCAAGGCATTCATTCGACGTGTTTGCGATTGCATCTGTTCAAAGGCACGTTTCCAGCGCGGATTTAAATCTTCTTGGTCGGTAAAGGTTTCGATATAGCCACTGAGTACAGTTAGCGGAGTACGAAGTTCATGTGAAATATTGTCGACAAAGTCTTTGCGCATTTGTTCTAGATTATGTACACGTGTGACGTCGTAAGCGACGAGCAAACGGCTTTCACTGCCGAAGCGTGTCAGTTTAATCTGTACATAATGCTCTTCATAAACCGAAGATTTTATTTTAATGCCATCTGGAGATTGGTCGATATTATTAAAATATTCAATAAAGCTCGGCTGACGGATAATGGTCAAGACATTACGACCACGATCTAGTGGTTGAATGCCCAACAGTCTTTCCGCAGCAGGATTCCACCATTCAATTTGATGTAATTCATCCGTTAAAACCACAGCTTCGGCTAAAGCAATCAGTGAGGATTGCGCACGATCAATCAATCCGACCATTTCAGCTTGAACAACCCGTTCTTGGCGTTGTGCACGATAAACATTAAAAAGTAGCGCACCCCAGATACCTTCTAGATTGGGCGGAGAATCGTAAGGACGATTTGAAATCCACTCATTCACTAAGTATAAAGAGCGTAATTGAAATAGAAAAAAAACAGCAAAACCGATGGAAATACAAATCCAAAAATACCCTATCCCTAAACCAATAAATCCGCCAATGATGAGTAAAAAACCAAGTAGGCGTAGATCTTGTTTTGCAAATTCCCACAAGCTACTGTAACGGAATTTTTTATGTTCTCGTGCAAGATCTGGGACGGGGTAGGGTTCATACATAGAAATTTATTTACCTTGAGAATGCTTAACCTAAAGCAACATCTGCACGGGTAGAGAAGCGATAACCCGTTCCACGTACAGTTTGTACGTAGCGATCAGCACCATAAGGTTCAAGCACTTTACGTAAGCGGCGGATGTGTACGTCTATGGTACGGTCTTCAATATACACGTTACCACCCCATACCTGATCAAGTAACTGGGCACGTGTATAAGCACGTTCAGGATGTGTCATAAAGAATGCCAATAGGCGGTATTCTGTTGGACCCATTTCTAAAATATTATCACTAAAACTAACACGTTGGCTCACTGGATCAAGTATTAATCCATTGGCATCAATGGTTTTTTCGCCACTGAGTGCATTGGCACGACGAAGGACAGCTTTGATACGCGAAACCAATTCACGGGTAGAGAATGGTTTGGTCATATAGTCGTCTGCACCAGCATCAAGACCTTGAACTTTATGGTCTTCTTCGCCACGTGCTGTCAACATGATGACTGGAATTTCTGCCAAGTTTTCATCACGTTTTAAGCGACGACATAAGTCTACACCGCTCACACCGCCAGGCATCATCCAATCGAGTAAAATCAAAGATGGTCGTTGGTCAACAATCATTTGATGGGCTTGTTTTGCATCTTCAGCTTGCAGGCATTGAAAACCTGCCATATCCAATGAGGTATGAATCATTTCTCGAATCGGAAGTTCGTCATCGACGATTAATATATAGTCATCTTTCACAACGCAATATCCTATGTATGAACGGTGTACCGTCTTTTATTTATGACAGGCTTATTACAAAGATTAATTATGACAGTATCATTGCAAAAAGAAGATGTTGACGAATTTTTGCAAAAAAATGTGACAAATAATCGTCGATATGATGAATAATCCATGACATTTTTAAATAAATGTTCCATTTTGAGAAAAGAAATTTATTTAAACTGAACATAAAAATACGCTATTTGACAGTTTTGTGACGATTTTATGACAGGATTGTTCAGGCTAAAAAGCTTATTTAGATGAAAATGAATCAATCAGCGATATAAATACAATTTCACATGCTGAGACAATTTCTTCAAGCGATTGTTTAAATCCACCCATGACCCAGCGCACCGCAATTTGAGTCACATAGCCATTTAAACCTGTGGCAACCAAGGAAATTTCTTGTTCACTGCGTTCAATATGCGGCATCATCAGGGTGACAAAGGAGTGAATTAATCGGTCAAAACGGCCCATCGTTTCATGGATCGTGGCATGATTATGCAGTTCTTGAACCAGCATGGCATCGATATAAATAATACGCGCCACACGTGGATCATTTTTTAACATGGTAAAGATTGCAGTTAAGCCACCACGAATCATATTTTTAGGATCAGGTGCTGCTTGCATGACGCCTTGCATCACGGTTTGCTGTAATTGTTCAATTAGTTGTAGAAAGATGACTTGGAACAGTTCTTCACTTTTTTTGAAGGACTCATAAAAATAACGTTCAGTCAGCTTGGCTTCATTACAAATATCTTTGACGGTGACAGAAAAAAAGCCATGCGTACCATAAGCTTCAATCCCTGCTTCGATTAACTTTTCTCGACGTGCAAGTTTCCGCTCAGATAAGGACATGCCTTTAAATTGACGCTCTTTGGCAGCTTTATTTATAGTTTTCTTTTCAGTGGAAAGTGGCTCATTCATTGTAAAAAATTACTCGTGTCATATTTGATTGTCACAAAGAAGCGCTTATTTTAGCAATAAAAGCCATTGAAACCTATTCTAGAATTTTTGTATAAAAAAACATCGGCTAAATCATAATATAATATTGACAATAATGATTGTCAAAATTATATTGAGCAAGTGAGCTGCACATCACTCTGAATGCTTTGTGCGGGTTTAAAAAAGGATAGACAATGAAAAATTTTAAAAACAAAGTCGCTGCAATTACTGGTGCTGGCTCTGGTATGGGACAACAACTTGCTATTTTATTGGCAAAAGCAGGTTGTCATTTATCCATTAGTGATGTGAATGAAAAAGGTTTAGCTGAAACCGTTGAACTGGTCAAACCATATAATGTTCGTGTGACCTCAAAGAAAGTGAATGTTGCCAAAGTTGAAGAAATGCGAGCTTGGGCTGCGGACACAGTGCAAAATCATGGTTCTGTAAACATGATTTTTAACAATGCTGGTGTGGCTTTAGGTTCTACCGTAGAAGGCGCATCTTATGACGAACTAGAATGGATTATGGATATCAATTTCTGGGGCGTTGTATACGGAACAAAAGAATTTTTACCTTATATCAAGAAAACAGGTGATGGGCATATCATCAACATTTCGAGCTTGTTTGGTTTAACCGCGCAACCGACTCAGTCTGCATATAATGCATCTAAATTTGCGGTACGTGGTTTTACTGAATCATTACGTCAAGAATTAGATATCGAAAAGTGTGGTGTATCAGCGCTATGTGTTCATCCAGGCGGTATTCGTACCAATATTGCAAATGATGCGCGTATGAATGACAGTTTACGTTCTTTGGGAATGAACCCTGACAAATCAGCAAAAGCATTCAATAAACTATTACGTATGCCACCAGAAGATGCTGCTCAACAAATGTTGGATGCTGTCCTAAAAGACAAACGTCGTTTGCTTATTGGGAATGATGCAAAAACTTTGGATTTAATTCAGCGTATTTTACCGACTGGATATCAAAAAATTACAGGTTTTGCGACCAAGTTTAGTAAAAAGCTAGAACCAAAATAATTGATTTATAAAATGAAAAAACCGTCAAGCTGACGGTTTTTTCATTTTAGATATTGTGAAATAATCTGTTGAATGAGAACTCAGCATCCATCCATTTAAATCAAGATCTCAATCGTTTTCTTTTTCCAAACAAATTGATAATACAAACCTTGCATAAGGCATAGACTGAAAAAGGTCAGTGCAAGCGCATACCAAATGCCTTGTAAACCAAACCACTGGCTAAATAAATAAGCACATGGAACTTCAATGAGCAGGATGGATAAAATATTAAAAATCATAGGAACAGTCACAGTTCCGCTGGCCCGCATGATTGAGGCAAAAATTGCACTTGCACCAAAAAATATAATCGACCACAGCACGATAAATAATAATTGTTGACCCAATTCAATTACCGATGGATCTGTAATAAACAACGCCATCAAATATTTTGAACAAATATAGGCCAAGAGTACCAATGAACCTGTAATCACAATATTACTCAGCAGCGCCGTTCGCGTCACTTTTGCCAACAGCTCAGACTTCCCAGCGCCAATCGCTTGAGCGGCGAAGATGGAACCTGCAATCGCAATCGACAATGCAGGGAATTGGATATAGTTGAGCACTTGGTTAACTGCACCGTAGGCCGCTGTTGCATGTGCACCATGTTGGTTAACCAGCCCAATCACCACCAGACCTGCGACCGAGTTAGTCACCATTTGAATACCTGTTGGCACACCCAAGCGTAAAATACTGCGACTAAATTGTGGGTGATAGCGGATATGTTGGATTAACGCTGAATCTGGTCTTAAAGCATGATCTTTTTTATTTAAATAGATATAGAGGAAAGCTAAGGTCGAAATAAAGCCTAATCCACTGGCAATCGCTGGAGCAATAATGCCAAGCTTAGGTAGACCAAAATAACCGCCAATCAAGGCTGGGGTTACAATGACGCCCACAATGATCGTCAGACTTGATGCCATTAAGGGTGTAGTACTATCGCCCACACCACGTAAAATAGAGGTGTAGGTAATATAGATGAATAGAAAAGGGCTACTCATTAACATCCATTGAACATAGGGCAGTGCAAGATGCATGATTTTGGGATCTATACCCAAAAGCAATAGAATTTCTTTGGCAAAAAACACCCCTAAAAAGGCAATGATTGATCCACCAATGAGGGTCATAAATAACAATGCGCCAACAATGGTACGCACTTTTTCGATATCTTTGGCGCCCCATGCTTGTCCAACCAAAACAGTTGCACCTGTAGATAGACCAATCACAAAAGCCAGCAATAAAAATAGAATCGGAAAAAATACCGAAATTGCGGCAATCGCTTCTACACCGAGCATTTGCCCAACAAAAATGGTATTAATTGTTCCAGACAGATTTTGCAGAATATTGGTTAGAATCAGTGGGCCAAGGAAGATTAAAAAAACCTTCCAGAATTTGGGTTGGTGAAGCATATCGGGACGAGCTGGCATCTTTTATTCTACTGTCTATTTCGAGTGTCTTTATCTTATTGATAATATAACAAACGCTGGGTAAAAAGCCTGAGTATTTGAGTAACTCAGGCTTTAGTTTTACAGAAATGATCTGTATGGGTTGGGATTAAATTTGATTTAAAATTTCACATGCCTGAATTAAAGTTTGTTCCTTTTTGGCAAAACAAAAACGTACTAAACGTAAGTTTTCAGGAGCTTGCTTATAAAAAACAGAAACTGGAATCGCCACAATTTTATGTTTTTCCGCTAAGAATTTACACATCTCTACATCATTTAAATCTGGGCGAATTTGGCTGTAGTCAACATTTTGAAAGAATGTGCCTTGAGAGGGAATTAAACTGAATTTTGAGTCCGCAATACCTGAAATAAACAGGTCACGCTTTTGCTGATAGAAGCTTGATAAGCCATCAATATGTTCAGGGTGCTGTTGCATAAAATTGGCAAGTGCCATTTGCACGGGGGTTACCCCACAGAAGTTGGCAAATTGATAAATTTGACGAAATACTTTCATGAGCTCTGGTGTCGCAATGCAATAACCTGTTTTCCAACCCGTTACATGAAAGGTTTTACCAAAAGAACCGACTACAAAACTACGCTCTCTGAGCTCTGGAAATGACAATGCCGAATAATGTTTTTCGCCGTCAAAAATTAGATGCTCATAGACTTCGTCTGAAAGCACAATAATATTTTTATCTTGAATCAGTTCAATTAAATTTAGCCAGTCTTGTTTAGACCAAATCGCCCCAGTTGGATTGTGTGGCGTATTTACAATCACCATACGGGTTTTATCTGTAATCGCAGATTTAACTTGATTCCAATCTACAGAAAATTCAGGCGCATTGAGTGGGATATGAATGGCTTTACCACCGACCAATTGTACGCTCGGAGCATAACTGTCATAGCTTGGATCAAAAATAATCACTTCATCGTCTTGATGGATGATGGCTTGTATTACGCTAAAAATCCCGATCGTTGCCCCCGGGGTGATGGTGATTTCTGTGACTGGATCAAGTTGTAATTGATCACGATTTAAAAATAATTGCGCCAGTTGTTCTCGCAGCGCTAATAGACCATCACCAGCTGCGTATTGGTTAAAACCGTCTAATGTGGCTTGGCTCAGTGCTTGTAGCAACGCAGGCGGTGCATCGAAGTCAGGAAAACCTTGTGACAAGTTAAGGGCGTTAAGACGATGTGCCATTGCGGTCATGATGCTGAAAATGGTGACGCCTTGAGCAGGGAGTTTGGAGTGGATTTCGATCATGACCAGACTGATTTTATAAATGTGTGTGTGGCAGTTTAGCAGGTCGTTTTAAGGAGCTGAATAGGATTAAGTAATCTATTGGTTAGGGGAGACGATGGGTGTTCAAGATAGATGAAGTTAGGTTTTCGATGGGCGTAATTTTTAGTTACACAATATATGGGGGAAGTTGAGTTGGTATTTGGGCTTTATAGCTCGTATTATATTGATAATTGAGGATACGTTTTGGCCTCACATATATAAGATACTTTATGTAAACAAAATATAGCCATATAATTTTTAATCTAGGAATAGATCGATTTTTGTTATAATGACTAGGACAATAGGAGAATATTATGCAAAATCAAGTCCTAAGCTTAAGAGAAAAGGCTCGTCGTTCTTTTGAAGCCCGTAAGAGCGATCATCAAGCTAGATTGACATTTTTAAAAGATGCAAAAATTCTTGATGCAAACGGTAACTTTAATGACCAATTCTTCGCTAAATCATCTAGTAACAGTGATCAGGTTAGAACTAAATAATTAAATGTATAGTCGTCGTTCTAATTTAGTTCTAGGTTTTCACGGCTTAGATGAATCAGTAGGTAAGCGAATAATTCTTGGGGATGATGAATTACTGCCTAGTGAAAATGACTATGATTGGTTAGGTCATGGCATTTATTTTTGGGAGAATAGTCTCGCACGTGCTCAAATGTGGGCAGAACAACAAAGTAAAAGAAAAGATACTAGTGTAAAGAAGCCTTTTGCTATCGGTGCCACTATAGATCTAGGACACTGTCTAGATCTTCTTGATCAATACTGGCTAGATTATGTGAGTGACGCATATACATTTATGGTGGAAGAGTTAAAAGCCGAAGGTAAAGAAATACCTAAAAATACTGCTTGGACACCTACTGATATAGACTTTAAAAAAAGAGAGCTGGATTGTGCTGTGATTTTATATGCAATTCAAATGGCTGAAAAAGAAGATGAACCATTTGATTCTGTAAGAGCTGCATTTTGGGAAGGAAAAGATCTTTATCCTAATGCTGGGTTTAAACAACATAGTCATATACAAATTTCGATTATCAACCCCCAATGTATTCGTGGAATTTTTCTTCCTAAGCAAGATATTTGAAACAAACTCAATTAGAGCCTGATACAATTGCGACCCTAGAATCTATGGCATTTGAAGAGTTGTTAGAAACAGATAAGCTATTAAATAAAGATATTTTAAAATTAAAAAATATATCTATGAATGAAAAGAAGAAATTAATAGAAGTGCATAGCATGAAAAAATTCGAGGCTTGAGATTTTGAGCCTGTAAATTATTTTGTGTAAGTTCCATTTTTTATAAATGATCTTTTAATCGATCATCGAACTGAATCGTAAACCAATTCATTGCTAAAC
>NZ_JBIMCW010000017.1:0-92640 GCF_048552295.1 Acinetobacter legionensis | reverse complement strand
TAATGAGTAATGAGTAATGAGTAATGAGTAATGAGTAATGAGTAATGAGTAATGAGTAATGAGTAATGAGTAATGAGTAATGAGTAATGAGTAATGATAAAACTAATTTAAATACGAAAAACAGCCACTTTTATGGCTGTTTTCAAATCCTTAAGTGATCGCATCACTTTTTGTAAAAGAACATTTAAAAAAACTTTGTGATGGTTTGAATGACTATAGCATTCACAATATCAACAAAAAATGCACCTGTTAGAGGGATAATTAAAAAAGCTTTATGCGATGGCCCATAAGTATTCGTCACTGCTTGAATATTGGCAATGGCAGTTGGTGTTGCGCCTAAATTCACCCCACACTGACCTGCACACAATACTGCTGCATCATAGTTTTTACCCATAACACGGAAAGTAACAAAAAACAGATATAAAGCAAGAAAAATAGTCTGAACAATCAGAATAATCACCAAAGGACCTGCTAAATCAGCAAGTAGCCATAATTGTAAAGACATCAAGGCAATAGCTAAAAATAATGCCAGCGACGCATTACCAAACACATCAATACAACGGTCAAACAGTTCAATTTTAAATACATATTCCAACGTATTACGTAAAAATACTCCACATCCCAATGCCCATACAAAGGTCGGTAGCTCAAACCATTGCCCTTTGGCAACACCTGTCATAAAGTTAGCAAATACAATACACAGTGCAAACATTCCTATGGTTTTAACTGCATCATCAGCGGTGATTAAACGGGTTTTTTCTGGATATTCAAATGGCGCTGTTTCAGCCGATGGGGGAGCTTGCATACGCGTTGCTGATGGCGCAATTTCTTCAGCCAATTGATAGCGACGAATCAGAAACTTTGCAACTGGACCACCCATCATTCCACCAATGACCAGACCAAATGTCGCACTCGCCATTCCTAAGACAACCGCACCTTTGATACCATAATTTTCTTCAAAAATACTGCCCCATGCTCCAGCTGTACCATGTCCACCAGTTAAAGTGACGGATCCTGCAATCAAGCCAATCAAAGGATTTAAATCCAATACAGTTGCCAAACTTATACCAACAGCATTTTGCAATAACACATAAATCACCACGCAAACCATAAAAAGAAGCAGCGATTTACCTCCTTCTTTTAATTTAACCAGACTTGCACTCAGTCCAACAGAAGTAAAAAACATCAACATAAAACTTTGTTGAATATTGGCATTAAAATTTACGGTTAAATTAAATTGCTTAAACAGTACAAATGTTACAGCAGCAGCAATTAACCCACCTACGACAGGTTCAGGAATATTATATTGCTTTAATATACTGATCTTATTTACAAGAAAATAACCAATAAAAAGAACGGCTACAGCAATTGCAATCGTGCCAAAAATATCAACATTAATGTTCATTGTTAACCATTCAAAACTTTTATGGCGTTATTAATACTTAAATTTACTCAATAATTCATTAAAAAATATGTAAAACTATTATTAGTCTATTCGTTGGTCAAAATATTCAGAAGAATTTTCATCACTAAACAGATTGAAATTATCACTTTTATTGTGAAGCTTTTAAAGCACGGATTGATTCGTCTCAGCCAATGTAAGAATCGATAGAGCTATACAGATGATGACCTAATTAAACATTGATAAAGGTACATTAAAATAAAACAGGGAAGCGATGTGCTTCCTTGTTTCTATTCTCATAAAGTATTCATCTATTTTTTAACTTCTATTTCAGCTGTAGAATTTGAATCATTTTTATACTCTGACATTGTCAATAATTTAGAGCTTTCTAAACGATCATCAGCATCAAAAACCATTTCATAAGAAGTTTTTTTCCCATTAAAAGCTGATTCTGTTGGTGTGCCAATAATTTCCCAAAGTCCTAAAGTGAAGACATCTGCCGCACCGTGCCAAACCGCACGGCTTATTTTATTAGCCTTTGAATATCCCTGCATAAATGTGTAAATTTCATAACGTTTACCATTTTTAAATTCAGATGTAATAGGTGCCCCAATTTCAGCAATAATTAAACTACGATCTACGCCTTTATTAAATATTGATAAATCTTTTTTTGTTGGTTGCTTTGTTGCCATGACAGCAGCGCAGCCTGTATTTAGAGAAATTACAGCAAATAAAACAATTTTTGATAAACTTTTAATTTTCATACTTAATTACAATCCAATGCGTTGTGTCGACAATCCATTCTTTTGTTCAGTTGTAATTGCCTGATCTTTTACATTGTATCTGAAGTGTAACTTTAGAAAAAGTTATTTTTAATCGTTACACTTCAATTTTTCATTTATTTTTCATTTATTTTTTATTGTATAAATCCCTTTTTAATCATACTCACTCAGGTAACTTATATCCGCAATTTGGACAGAAACAATACTTGTTTTTTTCTCTTTCCAATTCCTGCTCTTTACGTTCACGAATCAGTTGTAAAACAATATCTCGCGTCTGCTCAGCAGATAAGCCAACATCTCTACGAATCTCATCAATTTTGTCTTCATCATGAATAATATCAATTTCGCAACTTTCTAACAGATCTCGAAACTTCAACTCCAGTTGTTGTTTTCTTAACTCTAATTCATTGGCTAAACCATTTGCCAAAATACCTGCAGGTAAAGCGGCTAATCCGACGCCAAGTATGGTAATCAATGCACCAAGAAAACGTCCAAGGGGTGTAATCGGTGTTACATCACCATAACCAACAGTGGTTAATGTCACCACGGCCCACCACATAGATGCAGGGATTGAGCTAAAGACATCAGGTTGCGCTCGACCTTCCACGACATAGATACCTGCTGCTGCCATTACGATCATAATGACCAAAATAAAAATTACTGCTTGAAATGAACCTTTTTCACGTTCTATAACACGAAGTAAAATCTGTAGTGAAATGAAATATCGGGTAAGTTTCAATAAACGTAATAAGCGTAAAATCCGCAAAAATCTCAAATCAATATGTACAAAGAAGTTGATATATGCAGGTAAAATCGCCAGTAAATCGATAATCGCAGCACCACTGGTCACATATTTCCAGCGTACTCTCCACTCAGAATCAAACGGTTCTTTTTCTACAACACTCCAAAAACGTAAAATATATTCAGCTGTAAATACAATGATTGAAAAATCTTCAAAAGCATCGAAATAAAGTTGATAGGCTTTATAGACATCATTGATTGATTCTAAAAGCACCGCAACAACATTACCAATAATTAGAAAAATCAAAGAAAAATTGATCGCACGACTAAACCATGTTTCATAATCTTCATTATGCAAATTGTCATATACAAATTTTCGAAGTGTGTACCAAGCTGTGAATCGCATGCATTATTCTTTATTTTAAAAATAAAGCATCTTAATACTTCTCGATTTAATTGCACATCTTCAGCTACTTGAGATTACAATTTTGTTGACTATTTTGAATGTTAAAGCCTCGAACTCAAAGTATAAATATATCTTATTCATTGCATAATTTTTTGTTATAGAATAAATAAGATTACAATGTCTTATTGAATCATATGCATTTTGTGAAGGCGCGGTTGAATTTTATCGTTTTAAAGCTATTTTTATAAATTTTTTAAAGCGTAGAATAAGGTCGCGGACAGTATCGTTAAAGGCACCCTTTCCTCTAAAGATACTATCCGCTAAATCAAAGCCAGTCTCCCAAATGTCTTTGATTTGATAAGTTTATTCTAACGTTCTACTGAATAGAATGTTTCCCGTATTTAATATAAATCTCCAGTATTTTCGGAATGATTTTTCACATATTTCATTATTATCGAAAATATTTTCTGTGGTAAAGCTCATGAATGAAAGTCAGTACACTTTAGATAGGATTGATCGCAAAATTTTATCGGCACTTCGAAAAGATGGACGTTTAACAGTCGCTCAGCTTTCTGATCTGGTTGGACTCTCCTCTTCACCATGTTGGACACGCGTTAAACGTCTAGAATCTTTAAATGTCATTGAAGGCTATACTGCAACCATTAATGCCAAAGCCATCGGGATTAATGAGCTATTTTTTATTGAGATCACTTTAGAACGTCATGACGACGAGATCTTAGAACAATTTAGTGATGCGCTTAGTCAAATGCCTGAAGTTATAGAAGCGCATTTGGTAACAGGTGATTATGATTATTTGGTCAAAGTTGCGGTGAAAAATGCTGAACATTATGAACGCTTTTTACGTAAAAACTTATATTCAATGAAAGGTATTCGTCATACCCGCTCTATTTTTGCTTTACGTCCTTTAAAGCTTGAAAATAAATCAGACCTAATGATGATTGAATGAGCAAAAAAACTGAGAAGAGTTTTCATATTTAGACTGAAAACTCTTGTTTTTAGCATATTTTTCAGCCAATTTAAAGATACAAAAAGCTTAACACCTACAAAAAATAGTACTTTAGTCTAAGACTTTTTTGAATATTTATTACACAAATATACTAATCAAATTTTAATCTGGTTGTTTTTCGTACACATCTTTACAAATTTAAAAACAAATTATTTCATATATTTAAATCATTTACGAAAAAAATCATTACACAAACTAAGATTTATGTAACTTTTCTACATTACAATATTATTAAAACTTGATGAAACAGGAAATATATGAAGAGATTTTTTAAATACCTACTGATTGTCATCGGGGTTATATTTGTTATTGGATTGATCTTTTTATTTAGACCAATTGCTTCTAAAAAAGTCAACACAACAGCAGATGAACCAGTTGTAGATGTGGTACTTGTTGGTGGCGGTATTATGAGTGCAACCTTGGGGACTTACCTCAATGAAGTTGAACCAGACTGGACCATCAATATGTATGAGCGTTTGGATCAAGTAGGTCAAGAAAGTTCTGCGGGATTCAACAACGCAGGAACGGGACACTCTGGCTTTATGGAAATGAACTATACCCCTGAGAAAGACGGTAAAGTTGATATTAAAAAAGCCATTGATACTGCTTCACAGTTTGAAGTAAGTAAACAATTCTGGGCTTATCAAGTCAAAAATGGCGTGCTGGGTCAACCAAACAGCTTTATTAATCCTGTACCACATATTGCCTTTGTTTGGGGCGATAGCGTGAACTACATGAAAAAACGTTATGAAGCGATGAGCCAAAGCCCAATGTTCGAAGGATTAAAATATACTGAAAATCCTGCTGAAATTAAGCAATGGGCGCCTTTAGTTATGCAGGGCCGTGATGCAAACCAAAAAGTTGCTGCAACACGTATGGACGTAGGTTCTGATGTAAATTATGGTTCAATTACGACTCAATTAATTGATCATTTGAAAAAACAGCCTAAATTCAAACTTGAAACTTCATCTGAAGTAACAGGTATTAGTCAAAATGCAGACAAAACTTGGACTGTATCGTTTAAAAATCTAAAATCCAATACAACCAGTCATGTTAAAACTCGCCATGTGTTTATTGGTGCGGGCGGTGCCGCAATTAGATTATTACAAATGACAGGTCTGGAAGAAACTAAGCAATATGCTGGCTTCCCGATCGGTGGTATTTTCTTGATGACAGACAATCCAGCTGTTACATCACAACATACTGCAAAAGTCTATGGTAAGCCTGAATTAGGTGCACCTCCAATGTCTGTACCACACATTGATACTCGTTACGTTGACGGTAAAAAGTATGTATTGTTTGGCCCATTCGCAACCTATTCAAACAAGTTCCTAAAAAATGGTTCTCAGTTTGATTTAATTGATGCGACCAACAAAAACAATGTGATTCCGATGGCAACCATTGGAATAGAAAATCTGGACTTGGTGAAATATTTAGTCAGCCAAGTGGCGATGTCTAAGCAAGATCAGTTCAATGAATTGAAAAAGTATTATCCAGATGCAAAAATTGAAGACTGGACTTTAAGCCAAGCTGGCCAACGTGTTCAAATCATCAAAAAAGCACCGGGTAAACCAGCAACACTTCAATTCGGTACTGAGATTTTCACCTCTAAAGATGGTTCAATCACTGGCCTTCTTGGTGCTTCTCCTGGTGCATCAACCTCTCCATATATTATGTTGAGCTTGATGGAAAAAGCGTTCCCAGAGCAAGTGAAAGGTAAATGGAATCCAAAATTGCATGAGATTGTGAAGTCTTATCAACAGGATTTAAATACCAACCCTGCTCTGCTTGATCAAGTGCGTACATATACCAGCTCGACTTTAGGTTTAAACTATACACCTACTCGTAAAGCTGCAAATGATGCGACAGCCGCTGCTGCACCTGCTGTAGCAAATGCACATTAATTTTCTTGTCTAAAAAAGATGAGCTACAGCTCATCTTTTTTATGGCTCAATATCTCATTTTGTGTTTTAATAGACTCAGTATGAGATGAGCCTTATATAAGTATAGAGTGATCTATACGACTAGCCCCTGAATAAGGGGCTTTTTAATGCCTACTCAAAAACTTTCTGATTAAGCAAATGGTTATTAAAGAAAATTAAGCTTTACCCAATTGATTAATTTATAAAAAATGATCAAAAAATTTATTTATTTTTCACTGAATCTAATTGATTTAAAACAGATCATTAAAATTTTAGAATAATAAAAATTTGAATGTAATAATTTACTTATAAAAATAGATTACGAGGATTTATTTTGAATCAAACTATATATCAGTTGTTTTAAGTTATCTTGAATATCTTTGGGTAATTGTATAAATAAAGCATCGATAGACATCTTATCCCAATTTTCTGAGACATTCTCTTGCTCATCTAAACTCTCAGCCAATAAGAATAGCTGTGCGACAGAACAATTAAAAGCTTCCGCAAGGTATTGGAGTATTGCAGGACTGTACCCTTGATTACCATTCTCAAGATTGGAAATATTACTTTTTGAAGTATTGGAAAAAATCGGCTAATTGATGTTGAGTCCAGCCCTTCCGTTTTCGCAAATAACGTATTGCATGACCTATATCCATTCCTTGATATTAGCTTAACAAAGTATCCTAAGCGTATTGCAATGCAATATATTGTGCATCAAAACTATTGTTTTAAAAAAACAATAGTTTTGCAATACAATACCCACTCATTCACTAAAATTTAGAAAAATGATGAAGCATTCAAATATTGTTAAAAATATTTCTACAGACTTAGCAGATGTTATTATTATCATTCAAACAGCACTTGAAAATTATTTAATTGATTTAAATATAAAAGTATTGAATAAACAATAGCTTGACTATTTTTGTATAGCATTATTATTTACCATTTGTTCAAATAGCATCAGTAATATAAATAAAAAATTTGTATTATTTCAATTTGAAAATCCAGAATATTCAGATATTCAGATATTCAGATATTCAGATATTCAGATATTCAGATATTCAGATATTCAGATATTCAGATTGATTATTATTCTCAATATTTTAATCCAAATACAAACTCATTTATAGATGATCAAAAAATCTATCCTATGCTATTGGCATTTTTTGACTCTATCAATACTGATTTTGACCCACTAAATATTAATTCGATTATTGTTATTTTGAATTTTAAAAAGATGATGATGAATATTATAAAAAAGTATAGTTAACGATTTTCATTCGAATCGATGAAACTGATCATTTCATATTTGAAATAGAATATTTGATATCTCAAATAGTTATAGATTAATTATAATAAGATACATTTTACACTTAATATTTTAAAAAAATTTATACTCCAAAATGTAAAACATATAATTGTCCATTTGAATCAATGACTTTTTTAAAACATTCAGCTATTTTTTTAAATTGATCGATAATATCATCTCGTTGATAGGTTAATTTTTCTTGTTTTAAACTATTTCTGACAATTCGACATTCCTTACTTTCACTAAACGGATCTTCATCATCTGCGAGTTGATAAGAATAACCACCATTTAGTTTTAAAGTTTCTGGTGAAAGTTTAAGAATATCCACGATATGTACAAATAAATCATATGCTTGTTGAGCCCCATCAATGTCAATAATAGTTACACCATAAAGATTTAATCCCATATGTCTTATTTCCATCGAGGGATTATAAGCAGGTATCCATTGTAAAAAATCATAAAAATACAGAATAAGATCATCATGAATTGAAACATCATAAGGTACTTGATTAACCAGTTGCATATGATCTTCATATGCATATGTTTCTTTATCTAGGACAACAAAATCGTGTACTTGAGCCATTTCTCACCAGTTTATATAACATTGATGTAATTCCTTTACTCTATTGTATAAACCATTCGAATATCATTTTAACCATTATATTTAAGTAAATAGCACATATAAGCATTTTTATACATAAAACTAAGGGCTGAATAATCAGCCCTTAGTTTCAACTCAATTTAATATATTTTTCAATAGATTAGCTTAATTGAGCAGCAGCAATTTTCTTAGTATCGATACCTTTAGCAGCATCTGTATACTCGCCCATCTTGTCGAAGTTCAAGTATTGATAGATGTCAGCAGACATGCTGTCAATTTGAGCAGCATATTGTTGATACTCTTCAGGAGAAGGTAATTTGCCAAGTACCGCAGCAACAGATGCAAGCTCAGCAGAAGCTAAGTATACATTTGCGCCTTGACCTAAACGGTTCGGGAAGTTACGCGTAGAAGTCGATACACAAGTAGTGTTCGGAGCTACACGTGCTTGGTTACCCATACATAATGAACAACCTGGCATTTCAGTACGCGCGCCAGCTTTACCATAAATGTTATAGAAACCTTCTTCCATCAATTGATGCTCGTCCATACGTGTTGGTGGAGCCAACCATAATCGAGTAGACAATGAACCACCTGGTACTTTATCAAGTAATTTACCAGCTGCACGGAAGTGACCAATGTTCGTCATACAAGAACCAACGAATACTTCATCAATCTTAACGCCTTGAACATCAGAAAGAAGTTTAGCGTCATCTGGATCGTTCGGGCAGCAAAGAACTGGTTCTTTAATGTCAGCAAGATCAATTTCATACACTTTAGTGTATTCAGCATCAGCATCAGCTTTAAGAAGTGATGGATTCGCTAACCATTTTTCCATGTTCTCAACACGGCGAGCCATAGTACGTGCATCGCCATAACCTTGAGAAATCATCCACTTCAACATGGTGATGTTAGAGTTCAGGTATTCAGCAACTTTCGTTTCAGAAAGTGTGATTGAACAACCAGCAGCAGAACGTTCAGCAGAAGCATCAGAAAGTTCGAATGCTTGCTCTACAGTTAGGTCAGTTTCCATTTCTGTTAAGTCGATTTCTAAGATACGACCAGAGAAAATGTTTTTCTTACCTTTTTTCTCTACAGTTAAGTCACCCGCTTGAATCGCGTAGTAAGGAATTGCATGTACAAGGTCACGTAGCGTGATACCAGGTTGCATTTTACCTTTGAACTTAACAAGTACAGACTCAGGCATATCTAATGGCATAACACCAGTTGCAGCAGCAAACGCGACTAGACCAGAACCCGCTGGGAATGAAATACCGATTGGGAAACGTGTATGTGAGTCACCACCAGTACCAACTGTATCTGGAAGAAGCATACGGTTTAACCAAGAGTGAATAATACCGTCACCTGGACGTAATGAAACACCACCACGGTTCATGATGAAATCAGGAAGCGTATGTTGCATTTGAACGTCAACTGGTTTTGGATATGCAGCTGTGTGACAGAAAGATTGCATCACAAGATCAGCAGAGAAACCTAAGCAAGCTAAGTCTTTCAATTCATCACGTGTCATCGGACCAGTCGTATCTTGCGAACCAACAGTCGTCATTTTCGGTTCACAGTAAGTACCTGGACGAACGCCTTGACCTTCTGGAAGACCACAAGCACGGCCAACCATTTTTTGAGCTTGAGTAAAGCCTTTACCAGTGTTTTCAGGTTGAACTGGAACACGGAATAAAGTAGATGCTGGCAGACCTAAAGCTTCACGCGCTTTAGTTGTCAAACCACGACCAACGATTAAGTTGATACGACCACCCGCACGAACTTCGTCAAGAAGAACAGGCGTCTTCAACTCAGATTCAGCGATTTGCTCGCCTGCTTTAAATGCAGTTACTTTTGCTGCAGCATGATCAATTTTAAGAACGATTTCATCGCCCATGTTCATGTTAGCAACATCAATTTCAACAGGTAACGCACCAGCATCTTCCATTGTGTTGAAGAAAATTGGAGCGATTTTAGAACCTAAGCAGTAACCACCGTCTTTTTTGTTCGGGATGTGAGCAATGTCATCACCAAAGAACCAAAGCACTGAGTTAGTCGCAGATTTACGAGAAGAACCGGTACCAACAACGTCACCAACATAAGCAACTTGGTTGCCTTTTGCGATGAGTTCTTTGATTTGGTTTAATGGACCAACTTCACCAGGAACTTCTGGGTTGATACCATCACGTACGTTTTTAAGCATTGCGTTTGCATGCAATGGGATATCTGGACGGCTCCAAGCATCTTGTGCAGGAGACAAATCATCAGTATTTGTTTCGCCAGTTACTTTGAAAACAGTAAGTTTGATTTCTTCTGGAACGTCTTTACGGCTAGTAAACCATTCAGCATCAGCCCAAGATTGCATAACGGCTTGTGCATTTGCATTACCCGCTTTGGCTTTTTCAGCAACGTCATGGAACGCATCAAATACAAGAAGCGTTTTTTTCAATGCTTCAGCAGCTAAGCTTGAAAGTGCAGCATCATCAAGTAATTCAACCAAAGGTGCTACGTTATAACCACCAAGCATAGTACCTAATAAGTAAACCGCACGCTCTTTAGAAACCAATGGAGAAGTCGCTTCACCTTTAGCAACAGCAGTCAAGAAAGCAGCTTTTACATATGCAGCTTGGTCAACACCTGCTGGAACACGGTTTTCAAGCAAATCTACTAAAAATGCTTCTTCACCCGCTGGTGGATTTTTTAGTAATTCAACCAAGTCAGCAGTTTGAGCATCGTCAAGTGGCTTCGGTGGGACTCCGAGTGCGGCACGTTCTGCAACGTGTTGGCGGTAAGCTTCTAGCACGGTGTAATTCCTCTTTTTAAAAATTTACCTGTGAATTCCTGCTTATTAAAGCTTCACAGGCAATATGGACTGTCAAATTTTACTAAAAATCAAGCCAAAAGTTAATGCAATGAGCGTATTAATTCGTGATGACCATTATTTTATAAATAAATACTCATCACTTTTCGCTTCATTTAACTACAGATCTACACAGTACGCTTTCATTAGACGTTTATGTAAATTATTTCTCAAATTAAATCGAAAAATCCCTAAAAATACAGGGTCTGTTGACAATTCGTCTATGTTTGCGACTACGGGTGTTTTTTAGATGATACAAGGCATGAAATATGAAATTTAGTCATTCTAAATGAATAGTTCGTAACGATGTAGCAGCAAAAAACACTCTAGTCCCCCCGCTGCGCCTTGCGCTGCAAACAAAGCAGTGCTTTGTTCTTGCTCAGGGTTGTGGCTAAAATTATCTCAGTCTGCGTTATGAAACTCAAAAATAATCTCGCTATTCTCTTCGTTTCATACCTTGCCTGCTCAATTTTAGCCTACAACTCAAACCATTTATGAAATGCCAGCAGACCCTTATCTTTGTAAAACATGAACTTCTCTTTAATCCGAAAGAAGTTATGCCTACATGGCTTTTAGACTGTTTTAGCCATAAAAAAAGCAACATATGTTGCCTTTTTTTTAGAGCAAAGTACATTCCACCTTAGTGGACTGTTGTACTGTCTACATACTTTTGAAATTCTGTACGACAACCTTCAAATTTCATTTGCACTTCATCTTCATGAAACATTGAATGTTCAGTACACGCAAATGAAATTTTTACTTGGTATAACTTCGCTCGTTCGTCAATGACGTCTTGGAAAAAAACTTGATCACCTAAACTCAGCACATAATGACTTCCGCTAATCACAGCGACACCATTGTCATCTTCTAAGAGCAAATCTGCATTATGTAAATAAGCAACTACTTCCATTGTCTCACTCCTATGCTACTTTTTGTTTTCTATTTCTATATTGTATATATGCTTTTCAATTTATATGCTAATCATTTTTTGTGACGAGGCTTGTCGATTACTTAGAGATTCTCGATAACCCAACATAAAAAACACGTCATGGTAATCTTTATGCAAAAAACACATATAAATGATTTAAAGGGATGGACACTCAAAAGTGTGAATGTATTGACCATTCACGATTCGCATTTCTAATTTACACAAATTCTATTCTTTCATTGTCTGCTAACCAAGCATATTGCCTATTTTGGTACTTTAAGCCATAAAAAAACCGCTCCTTAGAACGGTTTATAATCTGGCATTTTTTTGGGATCATGCGGTGTATTTAAACACTGTTCAAATGCTTCGTTCTTAAACTTTGCTTGAACTGCATCTTTATCCGCTTTTAGCTCTGCATCTGATAATGCATAGACTTTTTCTAAATACTCAAGTACAAAGCCTTTAGTCGTTGGATCAGTGACTTTATTTGCATACTCAATTGCTTCTTTCTTGGTAATCCCATTTTGACGATCTAGAGTAATAGAGCGTGCAGCATTACCAATACTGGTACAGTAACCTTTCCAAATTTCTTCAGGAGTTGCAGGCTTTTTCTCAGTACAACCCACCATCAATAAAACAGTGCTTATCGCACCTAAAATTACGAACTTCTGCATTAAAAAATCTCCAATTCCACACTATGATACTTAATTTTTCAGTAAATTGGAGAGTTTCTTGCTTTGAAATTTTACATTCCTCGCCAATCTACACGTGCATTGCGCTCAGTTGCGTAAATTCTTTTCACGTATTGCCCTAAAGGAAGTTCTAACAAATGTTGGCTAAACTCGGTAAACTCTTGAGAAATATTTTCTGCATATTCCTTTTCCCACGGTGTCGCAGGTAATTCTAATAAAGGCGCAAGAATTGAACATACTGAAATATCTGCCAAACCAAGGCGATCACCCACAAAATAGCGGCAACCGTTATCAATCAAGATCTTATTTAAACTGTCGATAGTCAGCTCTAAATTGTATTTAGATTCTTCGACTTTCTCTTTGTCCAATTGATAACTTTTTGAAACCATAGTTTTTAGAATAGGCTTTGAAATTTTTTCAAATTGACGTAAATAGCCTTTTTCACCAATCATAATTTCTAGCGGTTCATCGCCTTCTGCTAAAGCATGTGCCAATCCCCAACGGCGTACATGAATACCTAACTCATTGGCAATCAGATCAATTTCTAAGGTTTTTTCACGAAGCGTATGATCGGTACGAAGCAGTCGATGTTCAGGATAAACATCATCTAGATACAATGCGATTTGAGTCGACCCCGCAATAAAACGTTCTCCATCTTTTAAAATAGGCAGCTTGTTTTGCCCTGTTTTAAGTTGTGCAAATGCACGATGGACACCTGGGATTAAATTCTGCGCAACAAAATCCAATTCTTTATGATCAAGCAACCAACGGGCTTTTTCACAGTAATGCGAGAGTGGGAATTGGTACAACGTACGCATGTAGTCTCCAAATTATTTTTTTAATTAAAAGCTTAGATAAATCTAAAAGTTAAGATTAATCCTGAGTAATCTTATGTACTTTAGACATTCATCACCTGAATTACAATGTACTTTTTACTTCAATCGCTCGTCATATGACCCAATGCTTATTCTATGGTTATATCAGTTTCTTTATTCTTTATTCGCAATAGGAATAACAAAGCTGACTCAAACTAAAAATCAGACTAGAATAACTTAAACTAAATTATAAATTTCAATATGTTAACTTATACTCAATATTAAAAAACTTTGCGATTTTTATCCTAACAATAATTTTAGATAAGTTAAGCACAATAGTTCGTTTAATTTTTACCGTAATATTGCTTAGCGTTTTGGTATCTATTGAAAGGTGCCAATATGTCTAGTTTGAATTCTTCTACCTCAGCCTTTGTGATCCAAAACGATCAACAAGCAATAAATGCAGCTTACCAAGTTGCTGATTTTGCTTTGGTAGAACGAAATATACGTGATCAACAACGAATTTTACCTGTTGATGTCATTCAAGAATTAAGCCTCAAAGGATTAGGCGGAATTCGTATTGCCAAAAAATATGGTGGCGCTCAAGTTTCAAATAAAACCCTTGCGCATGTTTTTCGTATTTTATCCAAGGCAGATGCCAGTGTTGGTCAGATTCCTCAAAATCAATTTGGCTTGTTAAATGCCATTGAGCATATCGCCAATGAACAGCAAAAACAGTTTATTTATACTGAAATTTTAAATGGTAAACGTCTTTCTAATGGAGGCCCAGAACGCAATACTAAAGATACCCGCACTATTGAAACACGTTTAGAACAGATCAATGGTCAATATTTTTTAAATGGTGAGAAGTTTTATTCAACGGGTTCACATTTTGCCGATTGGTTGGCGATACGCGCAATTCACCCAGATGGTCATATTGTTTTAACGATTATTAATGCAAAAGCTGACGGTGTTGAAATTGTTGATGATTGGGATGGCTTTGGACAACGTACAACGGCAAGTGGCACAGTGCGTTTAAAGAATGTTGTGGTTCACCCAGATCTTATTATGGATGAAAAACCACTTGCCGATGCTTCAAAATATCGTGGTGCGTACTCACAACTGATTCAGGTTGCGATTGATGTGGGCATTGCAGAAGCTGCATTTGCAGATACTTTATCTGCAATCCATAAAGCGCGCCCAATCATTGATGCCAATGTGGATAAAGCCAGTTTTGAAGCCTATACCCTACAAGAAGTCGGTAAGCTCAATATCTTACTCGATGCATCTATTTTATTACTGGATGAAGCCGCAGAATATTTAGATCAATTAGATTCACAAGATATCGTCAGTCCTGAACAAGCCAGTAAAGCCTCCATTATCGTTGCTGAGGCAAAAGTGTATGCCAATGATGCAGCACTACTTATTTCTGAAAAGCTACTTGAATTGGGCGGTAGTCGTTCAAGTCTAGCAACACATAATCTCGATCAACACTGGCGCAATGCTCGTGTACATACCTTACATGACCCTGTGCGTTGGAAACTTCATGCCATTGGAAACTATTACTTAAATGGTACGCAAAATCAGCGCCATGCGTGGATTTAAAGTTAAACGACTTTGTTACTCATCAGGGAAATATTATGACAACTTATCAAGATATCAATAAAACATTGGATGTACACAACCATCCCTTTGCACAAGCACATATTATTCAAAATGATCAAGAAGCTTTAGAAATCGCGCAACAGTTGAGTCAGCAATTTAAAGAGAATACGGTACTCCGTGATGCTGAAAGAATTTTACCTTTTGATGAGGTTGAAGCTTTTAGTCAATCAGGGTTATGGGCGATCACTGTACCACGGCAATATGGTGGTGCAGAGGTCTCTAGTCATACTGTTGCTAAAATAATTGCATTATTCAGTGGCATAGATGGCTCTATTGGTCAAATCCCACAAAACCATTTTTATGCACTAGAAGTATTACGTAATACAGGCACAGAACTGCAAAAGAAAAAACTTTATAGCGAAGTACTTCAAGGCGCACGTTTTGGCAATGCCCTCGCTGAATTTAAGACCAAGACTGCTGCACAAAAGCATACCCAAATTAATCAAACTGAACATGGTTATGTGGTCAATGGGGAAAAGTTCTATTGCACGGGCAGTCTATTTGCCCATCGTATTCCGACATTAGTCCGTGATGCTGAAGAACGTGAATATTTGGCTTTTATTTCTGCAGATGCACAAGGCTTACAACGTATCAATGATTGGTCAGGTTTTGGACAAAAAACCACAGGTAGTGGTACCGTAAAATTCAATCAAGTTTTTGTTGAATCTGAATATGTCATTCGTTTTGACACTGCATTTTCTGAACCCACCCTTGTTGGGCCATTTGCACAAATTATGCATGCTGCGATTGAAACAGGCATTGCGCGTGCAGCATTTGAAGAAACAATAGAACGGGTTAAACAAGCACGCGCATGGATTGATGCCAATGTAGAACGTGCAGACCAAGATCCACTGACCATTTATGAATTAGGTCGTGTTGCTGCTGATGTAAGAGCAAGTGAGGTTTTATTAAAACAAGCTGCTCAATCTATTGATGCAGCAAAACCACAACCTACAGTTGAAAATATTGCCAAAGCCTCACTAGATGTAGCTAAAGTCCGTGCACACAGTACAGAAACAGCATTAAAAGCGTCTTCAAAATTGATCGAGTTGGCTGGAAGTCGCGGTAGTCAACGTGCCGATGGCTTAGATCGACATTGGCGCAATGTACGGGTACATACACTGCATGATGCATCACGCTGGAAATATTATTTTATTGGAAACTATGTATTAAACAACATCCTTCCACCACGCAGAGGGACATTGTAATGACACATACATCTCAACATACAGCGCCTAAAAAACAAATTTTACTCAATGCTTTTGACATGAACAGTGTCGGCCATATCAATCACGGCTTATGGACCCATCCGCGTGATGAATCTCATCGTTTTAATGAGCTTAATTACTGGACTGATCTCGCTAAGACCTTGGAGCAAGGTTTATTTGATGGGTTGTTTATCGCAGACATTACCGGTGTTTATGATGTCTACCAGAATGGTATAGATTTAACCTTAAAAGAGTCCATCCAACTGCCGAGTCATGACCCATCTACCCTGATTTCTGCAATGGCAGCTGTAACCCAAAATCTAGGTTTTGGCGTGACCGTAAACTTAAGTTACGAAACTCCGTACCAATTCGCACGGCGCTTCGCGAGTTTAGATCATCTGACACAAGGTCGGATTGGCTGGAATATTGTGACGGGGTATTTGGACAGTGCTGAACGCTTAATTGGGCAAAAAGGTTTAAAAGATCATGACTTACGTTATGAACAAGCTGAAGAATTTTTAGAGCTTTGCTATAAGTTTTGGGAAGGTTCTTGGGAAAATGATGCAGTACAAAAAGATAAGCAAAAGCGTATTTTTACTGACCCTAAAAAAGTTCATCAAATTAACCATCAAGGGCGTTTTTATCAAAGCCAAGGTGTTTTCCAAGTCTCACCTTCACCACAGCGTACCCCTGTGCTCTTTCAAGCAGGTGCTTCACCACGCGGTTTAGCATTCTCCACACGTCATGCGGAATGTGTCTTTATTGGGGGTGATCAACCTGCAAAAATCAAACAACAAGTGGACAAGATTAGAGAATTGACTGTGCAGCAAGGCCGTAATCCCGAAGATATTAAAATCTTTGTGGGAATCACAGTGGTTACAGCAGAAACAGATGAATTAGCTCAAGAGAAATTAGCTGAATATGCCCGCTATGCAAGTCCAGAAGCAGGTTTAGCACATTTCTCAAGTTCAGTCGGTATAGACCTATCCAATTATGCTGATGATGAGGCAATCCCATATCAACAAACCAACAGTATTGCTTCAGTCAATAATAAATTTAAGGAAAACCAAATCACGCCTAACGATCTTAAAGCACAGCATCAACTCGGTGGTCGTTATCCACTGATTGTTGGAAGTGGTGAAACAATTGCTGAAAAATTAATTCAGTTGATTGATGAAACAGGTATTGATGGCTTTAACCTAACTCGTACTGTTGCGCCTGAATCACATCATGACTTTATTCGTTTTGTTATTCCTAAACTTCAACAACGTGGCAGATTTAAAACCAAATATGAAAATGGTTCTTTACGCAACAAAATCTTTAACCAGGGTGATCATTTAACCCAACAACATCCTGCTGCTGATTTTCGATGTCAAAACTCAAATCATAACAACAGCATCGAAACGGCAGATCGGCAAAAGCAAACTGCCTAAATAACCTAATCAGCAAACATGATGAATTGAATAATTTCACTTTAAGGGGTGTCACATGACTCAAATAAACTCACCTACAAATGGTAATCCATCCAAAAAATCAGGCTCCAAGAATAAATTTATTCTGCTTGGTGTGATCATTATTGCCGTGATTGCAGGACTTTTTTATTGGAACCAACATAAAAAAGCCGGTTCAGAAGAAATCACCATTGGTATTAGCCCACCCTTTGCCAAGCCTTTACAAGTTGCAGCAGAGGAAGCCAAGAAACAAGGGATTCATATTAAACTGGTGGAGTTTTCAGATTGGAACACACCGAATATCACACTAAATCATGGTGATATTGATGCAAACTATTTCCAACACCAACCATTTTTAACCAATGCATTAAAAGAAACTGATTTTAAACTGAAACCGATTGCCACAGGTGTGGCAACTCATGTGGGCTTATATTCTAAAAAATATGATTCTTTAGCGGCTGTCCCTGAAAATGCACGTGTGGTGATTCCAAATGACCCAGTCAACCAAGGTCGCGCACTGTTACTTTTGCAACAGGCAAAACTCATCACCTTAAAAGATCCGAATAACCATTTATCGAACTTACAAGACATTATCTCAAATCCTAAAAACTTTAAATTTATTGAAGTTGAAGGACCTCAAACTGCGCGTGCTGTAGATGATGCTGATTTAGTATTTAGCTACCCGCTTTATTTACGTCTTGCAAAAACCATTGATCCAAACAAAGCATTATTACTCGATGATAATACCAATACCCGTTATGCGATCTTGTTTGTCGTAAAAGATGACTATGAGCAAAAGCACCCAGAAAAAGCCAAACAGTTAAAAGAGTTTGTAAAAATTTACCAGACTTCGGACAAGGTCAAACAGGCTTTGAATGATGATATTGGTGAAAATTTATGGTTCCCTGGTTGGAAATAAGGAATAACTCATGTCCCAAGTTTCCAAACTCAAAAACAAGAACCTGCTGATTGGTCTTGCTGTTGTCATCGTATTATTGGGGCTGTTTACCTATCGTTATGTACAAAATCAACAAAAGGATAATGTACTCACGATTGGCATTAGCCCACCTTATGCAGAATTACTACAAACAGTTGCCAAAGAGGTAGAGAAAGATGGTATCCATGTCAAACTGGTCGAATTTTCAGATTGGCAAGCGCCCAATGTTGCGGTGCAAAACCGTGACATTGACGCCAACTTTTTCCAACAAAGTGTATTTTTAAAAAATGCCATTAAACAAACCAATTACGATTTGCATGCTTTTGGTACAGGTAGCGGCAGCCATGTCGGTTTATATTCAAAACAATATAAATCCTTAGCAGCTTTACCTCAAAATGCTCGTGTTGTCATCCCCAGTGACCCCGTTAACTCTGCGCGTGCTTTGATCTTGCTACACCGCGCTGGGTTAATTCAAATCAAAGACATCAACAATGAACTTTCAACACTTCAAGATATTGTTACAAACCCAAAACACTTGAAGTTTTTGGAAGTTGAAGGTCCACAAACAGCTTTAGCTTATGATGATGCAGATCTGATTTTTGGTTTTCCGCATTACTTAAATATGGCAAAAAAAGCCGATCCGCATAGTGCGCTGTTTTTAGATCCCGTTGATAAAAAGTACGCCATTCTTTTTGTGACACGTACCGATTATCAAGACAAAAATCAAAAGTTAGAGAAATTTATTCAAGCTTTCCAAAACTCACAGCAAGTTCGAGATATTTTAGATAAAGATTTCGGCAAAGATATGTGGTTTGCAGGCTGGAAATAAGGAGAATAGAAATGGTGAGTTTCGGTTCGCATGTTGATTTTTCAGTCCCTCATATCAAAATTCGTGATCTGAATAAATACTATGATGGGCAAGATCAACAGATCCATGCATTAAAAAATATCAACTTAGATATTCCTCAAGGCAAGATTTTCGGCATCATCGGTAAAAGTGGTGCAGGTAAATCTTCCTTAATCCGAACCTTAAATGGTTTAGAAGGTATTTCTGAAGGCAGTATTCATATTCATCAACAGAATTTGGCTGAACTCAGTCATGCTGAATTGATTCAAACACGGCAAAGAATCGGGATGATTTTTCAGCATTTTAATTTAATGTCTGCCAAAACCGTTTGGGACAATGTGGCATTGCCTTTAAAAATTGCCCATGTCGATAAAGCTGAAATTGAAACACGTGTCAACGATGTTTTAGATCTGGTCGGATTGGGAAATAAAGCACATAACTACCCTTCACAGCTGTCTGGTGGTCAAAAGCAACGTGTTGGTATTGCTCGTGCGCTGGTGCATCATCCAGAAATATTATTGTGTGATGAAGCAACGTCTGCACTTGATCCTGAAAGTACCTCAGTGGTTTTATCCTTGTTGAAAAAAATCAATCGAGAATTGGGGATTACCATTGTTTTAATTACCCATGAAATGCAAGTAATTCGTGAAATTTGCGATCAAGTGGTGGTGATTGAACATGGTGAAATTGTTGAGTCAGGACAAGTCTGGTCCGTGTTTTCACAGCCTCAGCAGAAAATCACACAAGAATTGTTAAACCTAGAACAGCTCGATTTGCCCTTTCCAGTGCATACAGAGCTGCAACAAGATTCCACCCATAGCATTTTAAAACTACGTTATGAAACCGATCCGAAAAACTCACCTGATTTAGTGGAACTTTTTAAAGTTTTTGAAAAATCGGTACATTTATATCAAAGTCACATCGACAATATCCAAAACCATTTGATTGGAACACTGATTGTCGGTACTGAACAAACCCATTTAGACCTGCATAATTTACAAGAAAGGTTAAAACATCAAATTGCGCAAATAGAGGTACTTGGCTATGCAAGAGCAACTCATTGATTTATTGCTGACCGGAACCATAGATACCTTACTGATGGTTGGTGTATCTGCCATTGTTGCCTTTTTGATCGGTTTACCTTTAGCCGTGATTTTGGTCAATACATCTGAGCAAGGGATTTATCCATCTAAAAAGATTAACCATGCATTAGGCACGGTGATTAATATTACCCGATCTGTTCCCTTTTTGATTTTAATGGTGGCACTGATTCCTTTAACCCGTTGGATTGTCGGAACCAGTTACGGAGTCTGGGCAGCTGTTGTTCCATTAACGTTAGCCGCGACACCTTTTTTTGCCCGTATTGCAGAAGTTAGCTTGCGTGAAGTTGATCAAGGTCTAATCGAAGCTGCACAAGCGATGGGCTGTAACCGTAAGCAAATTGTTTGGCATGTGCTTTTACCTGAAGCCCTTCCCGGTATTGTGGCAGGTTTTACAGTCACAATTGTCACCATGATTAACTCCTCTGCAATTGCGGGTGCAATTGGTGCTGGTGGCTTAGGTGATATTGCCTACCGTTATGGTTATCAACGCTTTGATATGCAAATGATGTTTGCTGTGATTGTAGTCTTGGTGGCTTTGGTCATGATCGTTCAGGCATTTGGTGACAGTTTGGCAAGCCAGTTGGATAAGCGGAAGATTTGAACGGATTGATCCTTTTTTAAAATACGAACCCTATGACGTTATTTAAAAGGAAGATTTAGTTCCTTTTAAATAACGATTATTCTAAAATTATAACATTTGCATTAATCGCAATTACATTTTTTAAATGCTGAAGCCGGTTGAGGTTCAGTCGCTATACCAGACAATATCAACTCTTGTTCAAATTGTTCAGCAAGAAGTGAAGGCTCATATAAACCAACATAGCAACTACTGGACTTGGCTGGTTTAATATACATTTTGTCAGTATGCACTTCGACAGTCACATCTTTACCACCATCTTCTGACATTAACGTACAAAAGAAATTAGCCTTGCAAGTATATGTTTTATTTTCGAGTTTAAATTGGATCCACCAATAATCTACACCGACTCTTAGAAAACCTGTCCAATATTCTGCGACACAAATCAAATAAGGTTTTTCTTTCTCTAAAATGTCCTTATCGCCATAATTATATACATCTGAATCATAACGATGTAAAAACTTGATTTCTGATATAGTCTTATTTGTCTTATTGACAAGGTTTACATTTGAATAATGTTTAGTCATTTTAAGTACTGCTATTCAATAAGGAAGTTAAAAAATAACCAATAAACATTGATCAACATATCCCTGAAATCAGGTAAATATTGTATAGATATAAGCATACTAGGGTTGGGAATATCCTAGTCAATAGAATTTATATGCCTTCACAATTTCTCTAACTGCACTATTATTTTTGTTCAATAAAACTCTATTTACACTCAAATATTTAGCACAGGATATAATATAGTCATGATCTGTTTAAAAACTTATAGGTCGCAGACCTGACTTTGTCATGGCTTTCATGTAAAATCATCCGCAATTTTTATATAACACTTTGTGAGTTATTTCATGGGTTTTAATTGCGGTATTGTCGGCTTGCCGAACGTTGGTAAATCTACACTTTTCAATGCATTGACTAAAGCTGCTATTGCTGCGGAAAACTTCCCATTCTGTACCATTGAACCAAATACAGGCATCGTACCTGTACCTGATCCACGTTTAGACAAATTAACAGCCATTGTTAAACCACAACGTGTTATTCCAACTACGATGGAATTTGTCGATATTGCAGGTTTAGTTGCAGGTGCATCTAAAGGCGAAGGTTTGGGTAACCAATTCCTTGCAAATATCCGTGAAACTGATGCAATTGCACACGTTGTACGCTGTTTTGAAGATGAAAACGTAATTCATGTAAATGGTAAAATTGATCCATTAGATGATATTGCAACGATTAATACTGAACTTGCACTTGCTGACTTAGAAACCGTAACGAAAGCAGTTACACGTTTGGCAAAATCAGCTAAAAGCGGTGATAAAGAAGCGCTTGCAACAAAATCTGTTTTAGAAAAAATTCTACCTTTACTTGATGAAGGCAAGCCTGCTCGTGCAGCTGATTTAGATGATGATGAACGTAAACTTGTGCGTGGTTTTGGTTTAATGACATTAAAACCAACCATGTATATTGCAAACGTTGCAGAAGATGGTTTTGAAAACAACCCACACCTTGAAGCTGTGAAAAAGTTAGCTGCTGAGGAAAATGCAATCGTTGTTCCGCTTTGCAACCAAATCGAAGCTGAAATTTCATTGTTGGATGATGAAGATCGTGCTGAATTCCTTGAAGCATTAGGTATGGAAGAACCAGGTCTAAATGTGGTGATTCGTGCAGGTTATAGCTTACTTGGCTTACAAACTTACTTTACAGCAGGTGTTCAAGAAGTACGTGCTTGGACTGTAAAAGTGGGTGCAACTGCACCTCAAGCTGCGGGTGTAATCCACACTGACTTTGAGAAAGGCTTTATTCGTGCAGAATGTATCGCTTATGATGATTTCATCCAATACAACGGTGAAAACGGCGCTAAAGAAGCAGGAAAATGGCGTTTAGAAGGTAAAACTTACATCGTTCAAGATGGTGATGTCTTGCACTTCCGTTTTAACGTATAAGCAGATCTCATTCTTTGATGAGACAGGTTGAAGACTTCTTCAACCTGTTTTTTTTCATCATAGAATCTTTCGCTGGTTTTAGTTTGGTTTATAAATGTCTGACGAATACTTAAAACTTGTTTTCTAAATCTAGATTCAACGATCTGTTGATTGATTTGCGGATCACTTTGACCAATCCCCTTATCGATCTAATTTTAACTCTGCTTTTTAATGAAACACGTATTCAGGTTTTTATAAAAAAATATCAACATTTAAAATTATAATATTCCAGTAAATATACGCGATATTTATTTACATCTTAAAACGCGCCAAGCGTCTATCGCTAAGCCCCTGCCTCAATTGATCATCTCTATTTTGAAATCAGCTACACAATAATAAAGTTAAGTTGGTTGCACTTTTGATGCTCATATATAATAATGATAATTATTAGCATTATCACTATACTCAACATAACAGGATTGATTCATGGCTTACTCGCTTCCACAACTGCCTTATGCATACGATGCACTTGAACCTAATATTGATACAAAAACAATGGAAATCCACCATACCAAACACCATCAAACCTATATCAATAATATCAATGCTACAGTTGAAGGTACGCCATGGGAAAAGTTGTCGATTGAAGAACTGGTTTCAAAAGTGAATGAAGTTCCTGCTGATCTTAAAAATAGCGTGATTAATAATGGTGGTGGACATGCTAACCACTCTTTATTCTGGACAGTAATGAGTCCTCAAGGTGGTGGAGAGCCAATTAAACAAATCGCTGAAGCAATTGACAGAGATATTGGCGGTTTTGAAAACTTCAAAGAAGCTTTTACCAAAGCAGCACTGACACGATTTGGTAGTGGCTGGGCATGGTTGAGCGTTACCCCTGAAAAGAAAGTCATCGTAGAAAGCAGTGCCAATCAAGATTCACCACTGATGAATGGAAATATCCCGATTCTGGCTTTAGATGTCTGGGAACATGCTTATTATTTAAAATACCAAAATCGTCGTCCCGAATATATTGCGGCATTTTATAATGTTGTGAATTGGGAAGAAGTGAATCGCCGTTATTTAGAAGCAATCCAATGAAATACTATACAGACCATATGACGATGCCAATCTTCAATTCTTCAATGATTAAAAAAATAAAATTTTATATTGGTTGCGCCATTTTTTTCTTTGGTTTAGTGATTTTTATCAAAGAATTCTTATTCTAAGACAAACAAAAATATAGAAGTCGATACCCTTTAAGTCAGTTTAAATTCCTGACTTAAAGGGTTTTATCATGAACTAGATTCTTTATCTTTCTAATTATTTCGCGTGTAAAGCGTCTAATGATTTTTCATCCATAGCAGTTCGTTGCTTTCTCGCTTCTGTTAGCATTTTTTCTTGTAGATCTTTACGAAAACCCAGCAAGAATACAAATTCAGCTAAAACAAATAATGGACCAATTGCTAAACCGACTAAATCGTCAACAAATGCGGGTTTTTTCTTTTCATAAAAATGCCCTACAAATTGGAATACCCATCCTACAACAAAAGTACCAATACTAATACTTAACCAAGTTCCCATGCCCAATTGCGCAATTTTATAGGCAAATGGATAGGCTACTGCATAAATAACCAACATTAAAAAGCCCAATGATTTATCCAGACTCAAATAATAAATCACACTTAAAACCAATAGAATCAATGCCAAAGTGATTTCAAAACTTGAAAGCATCACCCCTGCTCTAGCCGTTAAACACATGATTGAAAATACGATCATCGGAATACCAATAAAATGCGTAAATACATTTTTATGGTCTAAATGATAAGCTGCGTATTGGCTAAGAAGTTGCTCTAATCTATTCATTTTCAGCGTCCTTGTTAATCTCTTCATTTCACTATATAAAAGCGCTAAGATAAAAGTTGTCGTCTACCTGACAACTTGAATTGATTTTTCATTTAAATTTTCAAAGAAGTAGATAACAACAGCTTTCACAATAAACTTATTGATACATTATGGCCTGTGATTGTGTCATATTTCCGCTAAATTATTGCTCTTGAAGGAGGATTGTAAATGGTTCTACTCAGCGCTTATCGTTACTGATTTTATCTAAGGTAATTTCTACCCTACTAACTGCTGTTAGATATATTTTAAAATCAAAGCAAAGATTAACCATGATATATAAAAGGACATATTGTGCTGAATTCAACGGATCTTGAATTATTATCAAAGAATTTATGGTATTCACAACTGCCTATTCCTTTTCAACAATTGATTCAACAACGAGCCCATTATCAAAAATTTGAGCGTGATCAAGCGATTTTCAGATCAGGCGATCTATTTAATGGCATCTATGCCGTCTTAGATGGTCGGGTACGCTTAGGATATATTGATATTGAAGGAAATGAATCCGTTGCTGCTATTGCAGAACCAATTATGTGGTTTGGAGAAATTTCTTTGGTGGATCAGCAACCACGTTCTCATGATGCAATTGCTGTTGGAAAATGTTTAATTTTACATCTCCCCAGCCAAGCGATTCAGAAAATTTTAAATGACTATCCGCAATATTGGTTCCATATCGCCCAATTGACCAGTCAAAAACTTCGCTATGCTTTTTTAGAACTCATTTCAATTCAAACCCAACATATACGACAACGATTAGCTCAGCGTTTGATGTTTATCTTAAACGGCTATGGCAATCATATCCGTATTGAAAATAACATCATTCATTTATCACAAGAACAATTGGCATTGCTGCTCAAATGCTCACGTCAGACCATTAACCAAGAATTACATTTACTCGAACAACAAGGCGTTTTAAAAATTGCCTTTAAAAAAATAGAAATTTTAGATATCAAGCAATTACATTCTATTGCTCACTCACTAGGCCAACTCTAATTTAACACATCACTTTTCTACTTTTAGATAAATATTAAATTCACCTTAAACGGCTGGAATATATAATCATTTCATAAATAAAATATACAAATAATCTATTCTACTTTGTGAAAAATACAATTATATTTTAGCGAGGCGCTAATGCCATCTCAATAAAAGTTGAAATAAATGAAAAAAATCACAACATTGCTCACAGCGGGATTATTCACTGTACTTAGCGCTTCTGCTTTTGCTTGTCCTAAAGGTACAACATTGGTTGGTGGTACAGGCCCAAACCATAAAGGTGGCAAATGCGTCGCTGCAAATCCTGCAGCTCAAGCGACTCAAAAAGCGACCGCTGCAAGCACAAAAGCCAAAGCAGATGTGACTCAAGCCAAAGACAAAAGCATAGCTGCAACCAAAGCTGTTGAAGCGAAACCGAAAGAAGCAGCGACAAAGCTAAAAACAGAGACTGCCGCAAGCAAAGCAAAAACGGAAGCAACAACCAAAGCAGTGAAAAATGACGCTGCTGCAAAATCAACTGCTGCTAAAGACAAGGCCGTGAAAACAGCATCGACCAATCCGTTAAAACCTTAAGCAACGAAAAGCTTACTTAACGAACGTTCATATGAATTAAAAAAATGGCGCATATTTGCGCCATTTTTTCTAAGACCATTTAAAAAATATTATTATTTGCTTTGGTATTGCCTAAACTTGGATTTTCAATTGCATCTTTGCATTGTGCTTTATCACGTTCATATTGCGATTGATTTTTTTGCATCTCACCATCTTTTTCAAGTGTCGATCTTGCCCAAGTATCTAAACTGGTCATGGCTTTACGACACAAAGCGTATTTACCTTCTGTCACTGAATCGGTCATTTTGACGTTGATACGCCAGTCTGTACTTAACTTTCTTAAAGGTTTACGTACATTATCTTCAATCAAATTTAATTGCTTACGGTAGACAAAGGGTTCAACCTGATTAATCAATTTCCATGCTTCGTTGGCATAGGTTGTCGCATCATTGGTTAGTTTTGGCGCAGCTTTAATTTCAACTTTTTCTTTAGGTTCAGAAGATGAATTACCACATGCTTGTAAACCTAAAACGCCTAACATCAAGGTCATACTCAATAATAATTTCGACTGATTTGCGAACATAAAGTTACGCCTAAATAAACATTTCGCTACTATGCTAGTAAATTCGGGTAGAATACACAATCTTGATTTTACCTTTTGTTTTACTCTCGTTTTAGGTGTCCTGTGTCAGAGCACAATCCCTCAGTCCAAACTGCTGGCTTTTGGCAAGGCGCTAAAGACAGTCAAGCCATCATCTTTACTTATCTGCCTGTATCTTTTGCCTTTGGTGTATCCGCGACCCAATTTGGTTTTAGTGCATGGGAAGCCTTATTTCTATCTTGCTCTATGTACGCTGGGGCTAGCCAATTTCTTGTGGTTGCATTATTGGGCAGTGGTACATCTATTTGGATGACAGCACTTACAGTCATTGCACTGGATATTCGCCACGTACTTTACGGGCCAGCCTTACAAAACCTGATTCAGGACCGTTTAAACCTAAAAAAGACTGCAGTATGGGCATGGGGTTTAACCGACGAAGTTTTTGCGGCTGGAATGATTAAACTTTCCCAACGTCGTCAAGAATGGTCAGAGTCTTGGATGCTAGGACTCAGCTTGTTTAGCTGGATGTCATGGGCCTTAGGTTCATTTTTAGGTGGTTTATTTGCAGATCAAGTCAGCGACTTGCCGCAATTTTTACAAGCCGCTTTAGACTTCTTGTTACCTGCATTGTTCTTAAGCTTCTTACTGGCAGCCTTTGAGAAAAAACATACTTTTGTGGTTGCCGTATCTTTAGTGGTTTCCGCATTGGCCTGTTATTTTATCAACATGTCTGCAGCAATTTTTATTGGGATTGCGTCTGGAATTTTAGCGGGATTATTTAAACATTATGTATTAAAGCAAACTGATGAAGTGAGTATTTAAAGTGGATTTACAGATTATTTTGGTGGGGATATTGGTCGGTATTGCAAACTTTGCTTCACGCTTTGGTCCATTCTATCTGCTGCAAAAAAGCCAACAACACACACAATCTCGTGGCGCAACATGGTTAAAAATTGCATTAGGCAGTATCGGCATTGCAGCAATCAGTTCAATGTTAATTGTTGCCACTCTTCCGCCATTGATCGAAACCCCAAATAAAAGTTTTGCGATGTTGGTGGGCTTTATTGTACTCACAGGATTGTATTTTAAATTTAAAAGAATTGTCTTGGCGACTCTCACAGCAGCATTAGCCTATGGTTTGGTCTATACCTATTTGTAGTTTTGTTGATTGTAGTTCATTTTAATGCATCAGCAAATCAGCGTTTAAAATTAAAGTCTCTAGGATTTAAAATGCTTCCATCTAATCAATTTACAATAAAAAACCATGTGAATTAATTGGTTGTGTATGATTTCTTTCCAATATAATATTTAAAATACGCAACTTGATATGTTTATCGCACACTTACCTTCTGGCTATATACTGGCTAAACTTTTACTCCAGAAATTTAAACAGACAAAAATCACCAATAAAGCTTTTTTTACGCTGATTATGCTTGGTGCAGTTTTTCCTGATATTGATTTATTCTATTTCTATTTATTCGATCATAGATCGGTACACCACCATAAGTATTTTTTACATCGGTTTTCATTTTGGATTCCAATCTTTCTAATTGCTTTATTTTATTTCATCCATTCAAAATATACGGCTAAACCTGCCCTAATGATCAGTCTTTTTTCGGGTGCTGCCCTGCTACATATCGGGTTGGATACTTTTGTAGGTGATGTTTGGCTTTTTGCACCGTTTATTGATCAACCCTATGTGTTTTTTGAAGTAAGCTCACGTTATCAGCCGTGGTGGTTAAACTTTATTCTGCATTGGTCGTTTTTTATAGAACTACTGATCTGCCTTATTGCATTGATTATGTTGGTTGGTAAAAGAATTGATCAAAAAATTATTGATCAACTTTCTTGCGAAAATTCAAAGCTACTTCATTTGCAGTGACAAACAATCTAGAAGCTAAAGACTTTATAAAAAAATCTGTTAGACAATATCATTATTTTATGTCAATCAGCCCTTAACACACGCCTGAGTTCTGCTATGCTAACAGTCCATAAGACAAGCATGGAAGAATAGCATGAGCGTTACTATTGGTACTCCACTTCAATCATCTGCCTTTAAAGTTTTACTGTTAGGTTCAGGAAAGCTTGGTAAAGAAGTGGTGATTTCATTACAACGACTTGGTGTTGAAGTTCACGCGGCAGATCGCTACGAAAATGCACCTGCCATGCAAGTTGCTCATTTCTCTTATAGCTTAAACATGGCGGACGCAACAGAATTAAAAGCTTTAATTGAAAAAGTAAAACCTAATCTTATTGTCCCAGAAATTGAAGCGATTGCTACTCAAGTATTAGTCGAAATCGAACAACAAAATATTGCAACAGTGATCCCTTCAGCAAAGGCAGTGAATTTAACGATGAACCGTGAAGGGATTCGTCGATTAGCGGCGGAAGAACTTGGTTTACCCACTTCCGCTTATCGTTTTGCCAATACCTTAGAAAGCTTCCGTTCTGCATGTGATGACATTGGTTATCCGAACTTTGTTAAACCTGTAATGTCTTCCTCTGGTAAGGGGCAATCTCGTGTCAAAGAATATGCTGAAGTAGATGCGGCTTGGGAATATGCTCAAACTGGTGGTCGGGTAAATCAAGGTACAGTCATCGTTGAGTCACAAATTGACTTTGATTTTGAAATCACCTTACTCACTGTACGTTCGAAAAATCCAGAAACAGGTGGAATTGAAACCGCTTATTGTGATCCGATTGGACACCGTCAAGACTCAGGCGACTATGTAGAAAGTTGGCAGCCCCAAGCAATGACAGAAGCAGCTTTAAATGAAGCCAAACGCATTGCCAATAAAGTCACTGTAGCACTTGGTGGATGTGGGATTTTTGGGGTAGAACTGTTTGTAAAAGGTGATAAAGTATGGTTTAGTGAAGTATCACCGCGTCCACACGATACAGGCTTAGTCACACTTGCATCACAATTCCAAAGCGAATTTGAATTACATGCACGTGCGATTTTGGGTTTACCTGTCAATACTGAACGACATAGTATTGCTGCAAGTGCTGTAATCTATGCAGGTATGGATGCAAAGAATCTTTCATACTCTGGCTTAAATCTTGCTTTGCAAAATCCTGCGACAGACTTACGCCTGTTCGGTAAACCTGAAGGATTTAAACGTCGCCGTATGGGCGTGGCAACAGCACGTGCTGAAACAACAGACCAAGCACGTGAACTTGCACAAGAAACGGCTGCAAAAGTCACAGTTCATTTAAACAACTAGCCAATATATTTGCGGACAAGACATCCATGATCAACACCTCTCCTCTGTTGGAATATGTAACTGATATACATGACATTAAAGCGATTAATCAATGGCGTAGCGATGTCGAACAACAGTTAAATGAGGCTTATGATCATGGTACAACAATACGCGAAATTGTCCGTACCCGCTCAAATGTGGTAGATGAAGCCCTTATGTTTCTATGGAAACATTCCGGGCTGGATCAAACAGATCTCGGTTTATTTGCTGTTGGCGGCTATGGACGGCGCGAAATGTTGCCCTATTCCGATGTCGACATCATGATTCTTTCAGAAGAAGATCTTTCTCCTGAACAAGAACAAACGGTGACGCAATTTATTTCTACACTTTGGGATGTGGGGAATTTTAAACCCGGTATCAGTGTACGTACTATCCGAAGTTGTTTTGAACAAGCCACCAATGATCTCACTGTTGCAACCTCACTGATTGAAGCACGATTGATTATTGGTAATCAACATCTGGCAAGATGGCCTCGTCGTGTCGTTTCACAAACTTGGACAGATAAGACTTTCTTTGATGCCAAGATGGATGAACAAGCGCAACGTTATGCGCAACATAACAATACTGAAAGTAATTTAGAACCCGACATTAAAAATGCACCCGGCGGTATTCGGGACATTAACCAAATTGGCTGGATTGCCAAACGGCATTTTCGAGTCAATCGTATTTACGACTTGGTTCATTTGGGTTTTATTTCTGAATTTGAATTGGGCGTTCTAGAGGAAGCTGAAAACTTTCTTTGGGAAATCCGCCATCATTTACATCGTTTAACTAAACGTGATGAAAATCGTCTATTGTTTGATTATCAACGTGATATTGCTGCTAAATTTGGCTATACACGAGAAGATGATCATCATCCAAATTATCCAATTGAACAGTTCATGAAGCGTTATTATCGTACCGCGCAGCAGGTTTCGACCTTAAATGAAATGTTATTGGCTTATTTCAATGAGTCGGTGATTACTCCACGTTTACCCGACTATGAACGTAAAATCGAAAATATTAACGAACATTTTAAACTGGTTGATGGCAAGCTCGCAGTTCAACAACATAAAATTTTTTCCGAAAATCCAAGTGCGATTTTAGAAATTTTCTATATCTTAGCGAATCGCCCTGAAATTGAGGGTATTCGTGCACGTACACTGCGTCTTTTGACCTTAGCTGCAAAAAGAATTGATCAAGCATTTCGTGATAATCCAACCCATCAAGCACTATTCATGGCGATCATTCGCTCTCCATATCGTTTATACGAAACCATGGTGGCAATGAAGCGTTATGGTGTATTAGGAAATTATATTCCTGCTTTTGGGCAAATCATGGGACTGATGCAATATGACTTGTTCCATATTTATACCGTCGATGCACATACCTTACTGTTAATTCGTAATTTAAATCGTTTTAAAGAACCCGGCTTTGCCAAAGACTATCCTGTTGTCAGTTCTGTATTTCAACGCTTAGTCCGCCGTGACATCGTATTCCTTGCTGCATTATTCCATGATATTGCCAAAGGCCGTGGTGGAGATCACAGTGAACTTGGCGCTGAAGATGCAATTGAATTCTGTCTTGCGCACGGGTTTACTGAGCGCGAATGTAATCTGGTTGCTTGGCTCATCCAAAACCATTTACTGATGTCGATGACCGCACAGAAAAAAGATATTTCTGATCCAGATGTGGTGAAAGAGTTTGCTGAAAAGCTTGGTGATATGGAGCATTTAGATTATCTCTATACACTGACAGTTGCCGATATCAATGCCACCAATCCAAAACTTTGGAATACATGGCGCTCTTCTTTGATGCGTCAACTCTATACCCATGCGCGTGATGTAATTCGTTCTGGTTTGGGTCGACCTGTTGATTATCAAATGCTGATTGAAGATACCAAATTCTCTGCAAGCGAAGTCTTGGTGGATGAGTTTCCACTCGATCAAGTTGAAAAGGTTTGGCAAGAGCTTGGGGACGAATACTTCCTTAAAGAATCCGCAGATGAAATTGCATGGCATACTCGCGCCATTTTGCAACACGGCGACAACCCTGCACCATTGGTGCTCATGCGTGCGCACCGTAAAGCCGCACAAGATGCTGTACAGATCTTTATTTATACTCAAGACCAACCCAATCTGTTTGCTACCACAGTGGCAATTTTGGATCGTATGAATTTAGATGTCCAAGATGCACGGATTATCACTGCAACCAAAGCCTTTAGTTTAGATACTTATGTGGTCTTGGATCGTTTCGGTACCTTATTAACCGATCCTGAACGTGAAGAAACAGTCAAACAGGCGTTAATTAAAGCCTTAAGCGAATCAGATAAATATCCGGGTTTGATGCAACGTCGTATTCCACGTCAACTTCGCCACTTCGATATTGAAAATACCGTGGATGTAACACTGAACGAAGCTTTGCAGCAAAATATGGTAGAAATCTCTACTCTCGACCAACCGGGCTTACTCGCACGCGTTGGTGGTTTATTTATGATGCAAGGTTTAGACATACATTCTGCTAGAATCGCCACGCTGGGTGAAAAAGCAGAAGATATTTTCTTTGTCACCAAAAAAGATGGCACCCCCCTCACTGAAGCTGAGGCTGAAGTCTTTACCGCAAAATTAAAAGCGGCATTAGACGAAGCATCCAATCAAATCTGTGGGCAACATTAATCTTACTTTCTATCGTGGTAATTGTTTCATGAACTCTAGTTTGTCTTTATTACATCCTTATCCATTTGAAAAGTTAAGCCAGCTTTTTCAGGATGTAAAACCTGCAGATTTACCTTTGATCCCACTTTCAATTGGAGAACCAAAGCATCCTGCTCCTGAGTTTGTGAAGCAAGCGATCATTGATAATTTTCAGCACCTTTCAACTTATCCAAACAGTAAAGGTTTACCCGAACTTCGTGAAAGTATTGCTCAGTGGCTAACCCGTCGTTTTAAGCTGAATGCGATCAGTGCGGAAGATCATGTTCTTCCGGTAACAGGTACACGTGAGGGAATTTTCTCTTTTGTACAAGCCTTGATTAATCGTGATGACGCACCTTATGTGGTAATGCCTAATCCGTTCTATCAAATTTATGAAGGTGCGACTCTTTTAGCTGGTGCCAAGCCATACTTTGTCAACTGTACCGAAGACAACAATTACCTTGGTGATTTTGATGCTGTACCTGCTGAAGTTTGGGAAAAAACCGCACTTTTGTTTGTTTGTACGCCGGGAAATCCTACTGGTGCGGTACTTTCAAAAGCACAATTTAAAAAGCTAATAGCACTTTCTGACCAATATGATTTTGTGATTGCGTCTGATGAATGTTACTCAGAATTATGGTTTGATGAAGCACCTATCGGCTTATTGGAAGTCTGTGCTGAATTAGGTCGTGACGATTATAAAAATTGTATCGTGTTCCATTCTCTGTCTAAGCGTTCAAACTTACCGGGTATGCGCTCAGGTTTTGTTGCTGGTGATGCAAACTTACTTAAACCTTATTTAAAATTCCGTACTTATCACGGCGCTGCAATGCCAGTCCAGCATCAATTGGCTTCAATTGTTGCTTGGAACGATGAAACACATGTTGAAGAAAATCGTAGACTGTATCGTGCTAAGTTTGATTTGTTCCAAAATGAACTCGGTCATCTTTTACCATTACAAAAGCCTGATGCAGGTTTCTATTATTGGTTAAAAGTCGATCATGATGAAAACTTTGCCAAAATGTTAATGGAAAAAGCCAACATTAAAGTTTTACCGGGGCGTTATTTGTCTCGTGATACTGAACAAGGCAATCCTGGTGAAGGTCATGTTCGTATGGCATTGGTCGCAGATATTGCTCAATGTGAGCAAGTGATTCAGCGTCTGAAAACCATTTTATAAAAAATGTTGTTATAAAAAATGCCCCAAATTTGGGGCATTTTTTGTGGTGTTTAAAAATCAAATGCAGCACTTAGCATGAATGTACGAGGTTGCCCAGCAACCAAGTAACCGTTATTGGTGTTAGAAGTACTGTTGATGTTATCGAATAGACCAACTGATGACCAATAGTTTTTATCGAAGACATTATTTACACGGAAATTAAAAGTTGTCGGCGTTTGCCCCAACTGAGTTTTATATGTCGCACCAAGATCTAAAGTTGTCCAATCACCTACTTTCAATTTGTTGTCTAAACTCGCATAAGTCGAACCTGTATAAGTGACTTGAGCATTTAAAGACACATCGTTAACTGTTGGCAATTTCCAATCAGCACCAACATTTGCTTGAAATTCTGCAACACCCACTTCCTTTTTATTATCGTAGTTAACATTTCCTGTATTTTTTTGCTTTGCATCAATCCAAGTTGCACCACCTAACACTTTTAAAGAATCAGTCAATTGACCAAAAGTATTGAGTTCAACACCACGATGTACATATTTACCCGCATCACTAAAAATACTGTTTTCAAGTACTGCGCGCTGCTTATCGATATCAAACAAACTTAGGCTTGCACCAAACTGATCATTTTCATATTTGGCACCAATTTCTTTTTGTTTAGCAACGAATGGTTTGAGTGTTGTGGTTTCTTTCGTCGTTGAATTGGTATTACTCAAACCTTTAGCTAAAGATTCAATATAATTTGCATAAACTGAAACTTCAGGCAGAATTTTATAACTTAGACCCAAAGCAGGGGTAAACTTACTTTCATCATACTCACCTGATTTAGTTGAAGTTCCATAATTATAGTTTTCTTGCATGATGGTTTGATAACGTCCACCCAGCATGACTGTTAATTTATCATCTAAAGCTTTGAGGTTATCGCCAATGGCAATACTTCTTAAACGCGTCCTAGTCGTTAATTTAGGTGTATCTAAGTTATTCCCAAACAACGCATTTTGTGAATAAGCAGGTTGATCATACTGGATTGGATTATAGATATTGTTGGCGAATGTATTTTTATAGTCCATCACATAAGCATTGCGGATGTTCTGTTGAAATGCCGATGCAGATAGCACTAAATTATGTTCAATTGAACCTGTGTTTACTTTACTACGCACACCAACTTCACCAGTATTGACCATATCTACACGCGTATTGTCAAATCGATAAATGGTTCCCGCGCCTGTTTTCTGATTGGTCAATGTCATATTTGCTAAACTGTTTTGCTCTTCGCCATGTCGAAAACCATAAGCAGCATAAGCTGTTAAATTATCTGCTAAATCATATTCAGCACGATAACTTCCGAAGACATCCTCTTCATTTGAATACGTCCATTTTTGTGCAAAGTTATCTGAGCCATCAATTGCTTTCGGAATCTCGGTAATACCCGCGCCTAAAGTCACGTTTGGACGAGTCGATTTTAAACGATTATTCACATAACCCATATCTCCAGAAACACGTAAACGATCACCACGGTAATCCAAACCTATAGAAGCTAAGCCTAAAGATGCTTTTTCATTATCAACAGCAGTATCGCCCCCATGATATGCTGTGTTTACTCGTACGCCGAATTGTTGATCTTCACCAAAACGGCGAGAAATATCATTGGCAATATAACCGCCATTAAAGTCCGTACCTACTGTGACACGATTAAGTGGTTCGTTACTTGCACGTTTCGGCAATAGGTTAATTGCACCACCAATCCCACCATTACTTGGCATTGCTCCATTTAAAAATGAGGATGCCCCTTTTAACACTTCAACACGTTCAAACAGCTCTGCAGGAATATACTGACGTGGTAAAATTGAATATAAGCCATTATAGGCTGTGTCATCTGAGCCCAAGTTAAAGCCACGAATATAATAATTTTCTTGGAAATTACCAAAACCACGTCCGACACGAACACTTGGATCCGCTCTTAAAATATCCCCAACACTTTTTGCTTGTCGCTCTTGAATATATTGATTGGTATAACTGGTTAGATTAAACGGTGTATCTATATTTTTCTGATTGCCAAATATCCCAACTTTACCACCAGAAGCCACCTGTCCTCCAGCAAATGCTGGCATTAAGCCCTCTGCTGATGCATCTGCACTTGCGACTACTGTAATCGTACTCAGTTGTTTTGCATTGCCATTATTCGACTGAGACAATGAAGCATCTTGTTGTTCAGCATGCGCAATTGCAGCACTTGTCGCCACTGCCATCATCACAATTAAGGGTTTAATTTTTCGCATAGGAGGCTCTAAAACAGTCATCTAAATTAAGCCGCCATATTAAATGATAATCACTCTTGCTTAAACTTACTTTCTCATTTTGTAAGCGTGATTTTTTAAATAAAAAAGCAATATCTCATGGTATTTATTTATTAAAAAATATTATAAATTGCGAATGGTCTTGTAGTTTTCATACAAAATTATGCTAATCTTGATAGTATCTATATTAAAAACATATAAATAATTTTAACCGCTCAAGCCATCTAATAATCAAGGCCTTAAAACAACAAATATCACTAACTTCAACTGCCTCTCTATAGCAAAATTTAACCGCTTAACTTTCAAAAAATCACATTAAGCGCTGTATTGCAACTTGACCAAACATAGAGCCTTTAGAGATACTCAACTTATCTCTACTCATTTAAAAAACTAAAATGAAATCGCATGACCCAATGAAAAAAAAGCGCATAAACTCAAAACTCGGGATCATTATTGCAATTATTTTTATTGTGCTAATCGTCGCTTTTATTGGATGGAAATCTTCAAATAAAAAACAGACTTCTTCAGAAAATGCAGCAACATCCGCTTCTAACGCAAAACCAGCACTAACTGTAACGGTGATACAGCCCGAGCTACAAAACTGGAAGCAAAACTTTACAGCCAATGGCAATATTGCTGCATGGCAAGAAGTGGTGATTGGCAGTGAACTTTCGGGGCAACGAATTACCAAAGTGAATGTCAACGTTGGAGATAGCGTACAACGTGGGCAAGTTTTGGCTGAAATTAATAGCGAAAGTATTCGTGCAGAATTGGCGACAGCAAAAGCCAATTATGCAGAAGCGAAAGCTGTGCTAGCGGATGCCAGTATCAATAATCAACGTATTCAACAACTCAAAAATACCGGTGCAATTTCACAACAAGAAGCAACAAAATATCTGACCTCTCAAAGTACAGCTCAAGCCCGCTTAGATGCAGCCAAAGCCCAAATTGACACCAATCAGCTTCGTTTAACACAAACTCAAGTGATTGCACCCGATCATGGAGTTATTTCAGCACGTACAGCAACAGTTGGCTCATTGGCACAAACGGGACAAGAACTGTTCCGCTTGATCCGTGATAACCGTTTGGAATGGCGTGCCGAAGTAACCTCGACAGACTTATATAAACTTAAAAAAGGCATGACAGCGCATATCATCTCACCTGATCCTAGCCGTTCAGCCGTTTCAGGTAGCGTTCGGATGATTGCACCAGTCATTGACCCGCAAACACGTTATGGCTTGGTCTATGTGGATATACCTACCACTGATGCTGTTCGTATGGGTATGTTTGTCAAAGGTGAGTTTGATCTAGGCCAAAAGCCAGCACTAACAGTGCCTCAAACCGCAGTACTTTTACGTGATGGTTTCTCTTATGTGTTTATTGTCAATAAAGATAATCGAGTAACTCAACAGAAAGTCACACTTGGTCGACGTTTAAATGATCGTGTTGAAATTGTTGATTTAGCAGCAAACACTCAACTGGTTGCCTCTGGAACAGGATTCTTGTCAGATGGTGATTTAATCAAACGTGGGCAAGCTATTCCAGATACACCATTGACCAAACAACTCGTTAGCACGCAGGAGAAATAACATGAATTTCTCCGCTTGGTCGATTAAGAATCCGATTCCCGGTATTTTGCTTTTTATCATGCTTGGTTTAGCGGGTTTGATGTGTTTTCATTGGATGAAAATACAACAATTTCCCGATATTGAATTACCAATGGTCACGGTCACAGCGGCTTTACCAGGTGCAGCACCTCCCCAACTGGAAACTGAAGTTGCACGTAAAATTGAGAACTCGATTGCAACCTTACAGGGGCTTAAAAATCAATATACCAATATCCAAGATGGTGTAGTCACCGTAACCGCAGAGTTTCAACTGGAAAAACCACTACAAGAAGCTGTTGATGATGTACGTAACGCCGTTTCACAAGTACGTTCAGATTTACCCGCGGATCTTCGTGATCCAATTGTCAGTAAAATTAACCTTTCAGGTTCACCAATTCTCACCTATACCATCCAATCCCCCCGTATGGATGAGGAAGCATTGTCTTGGTTTGTGGATTATGACGTTGCGCGTGCTATGTTAAAAGTCAAAGGGGTTGGTGCGGTTTCTCGTGTAGGCGGTGTCACTCGCCAAGTTGAAGTTGAGGTTGACCCTGAAAAACTCTTGGCATTAAATGCCACAGCAACAGACATCACCCGACAATTACGCCTTGTTCAACAAGATGCTTCTGGCGGACAAACCAAAATAGGTGGCAGTGAACAGTCTATTCGTACTATTGCCACAGTAAAAACTGCTGCTGAAATTGCAGCAATGGATATTTCCTTGAGTGATGGTCGCCATATTCGGCTGGATCAAGTTGCCAGTATTCGCGATGGCATTGCTGAACGACGCTCTGCTGCACTGTTAAATGGTCACCCTGTGATTGGCTTTGAAATTACTCGCAGTAAAGGTGCGAGTGAGGTTGATGTTGAAATCGGTGTAAAAGAGGCGCTTGAAACATTAAAAGCATCTCATCCCGATATTAAAATCACAGAAGCATTTAACTTCGTAAACCCCGTGGTTGATAACTATAAAGGTTCGATGTCTTTACTCTATGAAGGTGCGCTTCTTGCAATCTTGGTGGTTTGGCTATTTCTACGTGATTGGCGTGCCACGATCATTGCTGCAACTGCTCTACCTTTGTCAATTTTACCTGCCTTAATTGGAATGTATTACCTAGGTTTTACTTTAAATATTGTCACACTATTAGCCATGTCTCTGGTTGTTGGGATACTGGTTGATGATGCCATTGTAGAAATTGAAAATATCATCAGGCATCTTCGAATGGGGAAAACACCTTATGAAGCTGCGATGGAGGCAGCCGATGAAATTGGTTTAGCCGTGATTGCCACAACCTTTACCTTGATCGCAGTGTTCTTACCCACTGCCTTTATGAGTGGAATTGCGGGTAAATTCTTTGTGCAATTTGGCTGGACAGCGGCTTTGGCTATTTTTGCCTCGCTCTTAGTGGCACGCTTACTGACGCCTATGATGTCAGCCTATATTCTTAAACCATGGGTTGGTAAAGTTGAAAGTCATCATGATAATCAAGTATTAGATGATCAAAGTCAAACAATCAAAGATCATGGTGATCTTGAACTTCAACATGACCGTGCCAAAGATGGTCGGATGATGCGTGCATATATGCGGATGGTTACGTGGTGTTTAAATCATCGTTGGATTACCTTAAGCAGTGCGATCATATTTTTTATTGCTTCACTGATGCTCATCCCATTACTCCCTACAGGCTTTGTTCCACCACCTGACACTGGGCAGACCCAAGTGCGTATAGAGCTTCCACCAGGTTCACAATTTCCAGATACCTTAAAAGCAGCTGAATACGCCCGTAGTTTAATAAAAGACCATCCTGAGATTAAAAGTATCTATACCACCATTGGAGGTGGTTCAGCAGGTACAGATCCATTTGCGGGTGGTGCATCGAGTGAACCAAGAAAAGCAACCTTAACCATTCAAATCACAGCACGTTCTGACCGCGCTGCGAGTCTACAAAAAATTGAAAATGACTTGCGACAACGTTTAGCCCCACTGCCTGGTGCACGAATTCAAGTCGGTATTGCAGGCAATAACAGCCAATATCAAATTGCGCTGTCAGGAGATGACCCAGATGTATTAATCACGACAGCACGTCAAGTAGAACGAGAAATTCGTACTATTCCTAATATTGGCAGTATTACCTCAAGCGCAGCATTGATTCGCCCTGAATTGGTGATTCGCCCTGACTTTGCAAAAGCTGCGGATTTAGGCATTACCACGCAAAATATCGCTGAAACTGTGCGTATTGCCACGGCGGGAGATTTTGATCAGAACTTGGCAAAATTAAATCTTTCGCAACGACAAATTCCGATTGTCATCAAACTGCCATTGTCTGCACGTCAAGACCAAGATCTAATTAAACGCTTAATGATTACAGGCAGTAAAGGTCCAGTGATGTTAGGCACCATTGCTCAAGTTAATATTGAAAGTGGCCCTTCACAAATTGACCGTTTTAACCGTTTACGTAACATCAACTTTAATATTGAGCTCAATGATCAGCCTTTAGGCGATGTTGCGGCGGCTGTAGATAAACTCCCAACCATCAAAAACTTACCACCGACAGTAAAACGTACCAATCTGGGTGATGCCGATGTAATGGAACAGCTCTTTGCAAGCTTTGGTTTAGCTATGCTGACAGGTGTATTGTGTATCTATGTCGTCTTAGTGCTACTGTTTAAGGATTTCCTACAACCGATCACCATTTTAGTGGCATTACCTTTGGCGCTGGGTGGTGCGTTTGTGCTACTGCTTTTAGCAAAAAGTAGTTTTTCGATGCCAAGTTTGATTGGCTTAATCATGCTGATGGGAATTGCCAGTAAAAACTCTATTCTTTTGGTCGATTATGCAATTATAGCCCGCAATCAACGGCAATATTCGCGTATGAATGCCCTATTAGATGCCTGTCATAAGCGTGCACGCCCCATTATTATGACCACTTTAGCAATGGGCGCGGGGATGTTTCCAATCGCATTAGGAATAGGTACAGATCCGAGTTTTAGAGCACCGATGGCAATTTCTGTAATTGGTGGACTGATTACCAGTACCTTTTTATCATTATTAGTTATTCCTGTTGTGTATACTTTTATTGATGATATTCACAACATGTTATTTAAACGTAATAAAGCCAATAAATCGAACGAAGCAAGCGTATCTCATTCTTGATTTTTTAAATTGAATCAGATGCTCAACCAGAACTAATTGTTAGACCCAATGGATAAGATGACAACATAATGTAAAAGAAAATGCCTATCTAGATCTTTATTAGATAGGGATTTTTATTGGGTCTAATTTTATTTAGGTTAATTCAGCAATAAAGCCACAGCAAATAAGCCAAAGCATAAAGATGAAAGATAATAAATATATTTGATTTTGGATTTAAACCAATGCATAGCTTGGTTATGAGCCATTAATCACACCAAAAACAAGTTCCAGATCAATACCACACTCACCATCCACAGACAGATTAAAGTCAGTTGAACAACATTATAGCGTTGATAAATTGCCATAATAATACTGCTATAAAACAGAATGTTTTTAGGATTTAATAAGCTCGACTGTATCCCCAACAAGAGATATTTCATCCATGCAAAGGTTGATTTATTTTGGTGCTCCAGATGGTAATCCACTGTTAGCTTAGCTTGTTGCGCAAATATGAAACACCGATAAGACAAATAACTTAAATAGGTAATACAGCCCCATTTTACCAACTTTAAAATTTCATCATCAAATTTGCCAAGAAAAAATAATGAGCTCAAAACAAGACCAATCACGGCAACATTTCCCAAGACGATTCCTAAGCAAACAGCTCTCGCCGCGCGTGGTCCATTTCGAAACAATGAGGTTAAAATAAGAAAAAAATCAGGGCCGGGTGAAAGTAAAGCAATGAAATGGGTGACCATCACAATAATGAACAGTTGCATTACTCGATCCAAAAAATATTTAGATGAGCTTAAATATTTTTAGAACGTGTTATCTTGTAGATAATTGCGCAGTTAGAGCATGACAAACTGAGCTTGAAACTGCTTCGGTGTGATTCCAGTATGCGATTTAAACACATGATGAAAATGACTTTGGTCTGTAAACCCTAAATCATGAGCAACTTGAATAATTGCTTCTCCATATTTCAAACGCTTTCTGGCTATATTTATTTTTTGATTTAATTGATATGCATGTGGTGTTAAACCAAAATTATTTTTAAACAAGCGGATAATTGCATAACGACTAATCCCGAGGCTTTGACTGAGATCTTCTAAAGAAAGCATCTGTTTATTGTGATCCATATCATCAATTATTGCACCCAAATGCTTTTGAAAGTAATCAGACTGCTTTAATAACGTAAATTCAAAATTCGGCAATAAAATTTCACTCAGAACTTCAATTAATTGTTGTTGTTTGAATAAAATCGAAATGGCAGGATCAAATAACAACTGATTTAATTGCGTAAATGCTTGGTATATATGTGGGTTTGTTAAAATTTGTGGTTTTAGCAGTGGAATATGATGAGGATAAAGCTGCTCGATATCTTTGACTAATTCTGAAACGAGTTGAGCAATCCAATGTGCATCTAGATGCATCATCTGATAGCTCCATGCTTGATTTTCTAATGGATTACATGCGTGTTCTACCTCCGCAGGAATGATTACTACGCTTCCTGTTTGAATGTGCTCCTCTCTGGCAAAATAGCTACTAAAACGGCTTATTCCACAATCCACAGCACCAATCGAGAATGTCGGGTGGCTATGTGGTTTATAGCAAATACGGCTTTGACATGCCCTACGTGTTTCGACATAGGGCATTTGCGGATCAGTCCAAAATTCAACTGTAGTGTCTAATTGCATCATATCCTCAGTCTTATTTTGGTCTTTACAACAGGTTATTCTGCTAAAGCTTTTTCAATATCCTGTTCTATATCCTCAGGCTTCGTGGTTGGTGCATAGCGGTTAATCACTTCGCCTTTCTTATTAATTAAGAATTTGGTGAAGTTCCATTTAATACCATTGCCAAGTATGCCTTTGCTGTTATTGGTTAAATAACGGAATATCACATGTGCTTCAGGCCCTTTTACATTCACTTTAGCGAACATGGGAAAAGAAACGCCATAATTGCGTTGGCAATAAGTGCCGATTTGCTCATTTGTACCAGGGTCTTGTCCACCGAACTGGTTACAAGGAAATCCTAAAACTTCAAGACCTTGGTCTTTATATTTCTCGTAAACCTTTTCTAATCCTGCAAATTGTGGAGTAAAGCCACATTTACTTGCAGTATTTACAATCAATAAAACTTTTCCTTCATAATCAGAAAAAGATTTATTTTCACCCTCTAACAGCTCAGCCTCAAACTGATAAATGTTGGTCATGGATACGTTTCCTCGTCGCCTTTTTCTTGTGATTTTAATTCTAAAGAAGCGGAATTTACGCAGTAGCGTAAGCCCGTTGGTTGTGGTCCATCTTCAAATACATGCCCCAAATGAGCGTCGCAATGATGGCATATAATTTCTACACGTTCCATACCATGTGAATGATCATCTTGTTCTTCTATAACAGTATTATTGATTGGTTTAAAAAAGCTTGGCCAACCACAACCACTGTCATATTTGGTTTCTGAAGAGAATAATTCTTCCCCACAACATCGACATACATAGGTTCCATGCTGCTTGGAATTCCAATACTTTCCAGTAAAGGCAGGTTCAGTGCCCTTTTGTCGAGTGATTTTAAATTCCTCTGGTGATAACTCTCTTTGCCATTCTCGGTCTGTTTTATTGAGTTTTCCCATCATTAAACTCCTTTAAATCTTTGACATTCAATGTCATGCTTCAGTACTTCCATATTTACGCTAGAGCTTGGAAAATTTCTAGCTAAATTTCAACATAGATTGTGATATTTCAGTAATCTATTTTTTTAACTCAAAATAATTGGATAAAATTATGTCCGTTTTAGGTAACACAACCCCACGTGAAATCAAGAAATCGTCAAAGCTAGAGCATGTTTGCTACGACATTCGTGGACCAGTGTTACGAGCGGCCAATGAGATGGAAGAAGCCGGTCATAAAATTATTAAATTAAATATCGGTAACCCCGCCCCGTTCGGCTTTGAAGCCCCGCAAGAAATTATCAATGATGTGGCTTTAAATTTGCCTAATGCTGTGGGTTATACAGATTCAAAAGGGATCTTTCCTGCACGTAAAGCCATTTGTCAATATTATCAGCAAAAAGGTATCTTAGATTTACATGTTAAAGATGTGTATATCGGCAATGGGGTATCTGAACTGATCGTTATGGCGATGCAAGGTTTATTGGATGATGGCGATGAAATGCTGGTTCCAATGCCGGATTACCCATTATGGACGGCAGCCGTAAATCTATCAGGTGGTACAGCGATTCACTATAAATGTGATGACCAAAACTACTGGTATCCTGATATGGCGGATATGGAAAGTAAAATCACCCCGAATACACGTGGTATTGTGGTGATTAACCCAAACAATCCAACGGGTTCAGTCTATCCGCGCCATGTTTTAGAACAGATTGTCGCGTTGGCAAAAAAACATGATCTGATTTTATTTGCAGATGAAATTTACGACAAAATTGTTTATGACGGTATCGAACATGTCTCTATTGCAGCATTAGCTGGAAACCATTTATGTGTTTCTTTTAATGGTTTATCTAAAGCCTATCGTATTGCTGGCTACCGTTCTGGTTGGATGGCGATTACGGGTGATAAGTCACGTGCAATGGATTACATTGAAGGCTTGGACATGCTTGCCTCTATGCGTTTATGTGCCAACCATCAAGCTCAATATGCGATTCAAACCGCTTTAGGAGGCTATCAATCAATTAATGATTTGATCCGCCCAGGTGGTCGTTTATATGAACAGCGCAATATTGCTTGGGAAATGCTTAACGATATTCCTGGTGTATCGTGTGTAAAACCAGAAGGTGCAATGTATTGTTTCCCTAGACTGGATCCTGAAATCTATCCAATTGAAGATGATGAAAAATTCATGTTAGATTTCCTCAAAGCTGAAAAAGTTTTACTGGTTCAAGGAACAGGTTTTAACTGGCCTACACCTGATCATTTCCGTGTGGTATTTCTCCCCGCAGAAAATGAATTACGTGAAGCAATGAACCGTTTAAGTCGTTTCTTGGCAAAAATGCGTTAATCTTTATAAAGTAAACATAAGCTATAAAAGGCATTCAAAATTGAATGCCTTTTTTATTGCTCAAGCATCTGTACAACTAAAAACTTATTCATTGACGTTATATTGCGCAACATCTTTATTGAATGCTGAAAAAACACACTGGCAAACACTTTATCCAGTTTTAATAGTATGTAACTATAAATTTGAGTGATTATTTGAAAAATTACATTTTTAAATAAGTATGGGCAACAGCTCAGTATTTATATAGATTTAAAAACTGGTACAAAAAATGCTTATGACCAGAACAATGATTGAAAAGGATAGTTTATGAAAAAGACGGTTACTGCACTTACACTTGCAATTGGCATGCTTTTACCCTTTACGAGTTATGCAAAAAATAATGTCGTTGTCGTCGCAACTGGCGGTACGATCGCAGGTGCTGGAGCAAGTTCTACAAATAGCGCAACATACACTGCTGCGAAAGTTCCTGTAGATGATTTGTTGAATGCAGTTCCGCAAATTCAAAATCTTGCCAATGTTACAGGGGTACAGGCTTTACAGGTTGCTTCAGAAAGCATCACTGACAAAGAACTTTTAACCATTGCACGCAAAGTGAATGAGTTGGTTAAAAAGCCTGATGTAAATGGCGTGGTGATTACCCATGGTACAGATACTTTAGAAGAAACTGCTTATTTTCTAAGCCTTACGGTTCATACAGATAAACCAATTGTCGTTGTTGGTTCTATGCGTCCACCTTCAGCGCTTTCAGCTGATGGCCCTTTGAACCTTTATAGTGCTGTTGCGCTTGCTGCCGCAGACAGTGCCAAAGGCAAAGGCGTTTTTGTGTTAATGAATGATGATATTTTTGCAGCACGTGATGTGTCAAAGACCATCAATATTCATACCGATGCTTTTGTCAGCCAATGGGGCGCTTTAGGTACACTGGTTGAAGGTAAGCCTTATTGGTTTAGAAACGTTGCAAAACGTTTTAACAATAGCTCCGAGTTTAATATTGAAAATATTCAAGGTGATGCGTTACCAATCGTTCAAATCGTTTATGGTTCAGGCAATATGCTTCCCGATGCCTATGTGGCCTATGCAAAAGCGGGTGCTAAAGCCATTATTCATGCAGGTACAGGTAATGGTTCCGTTGCGAACTATATTGTTCCGACATTAAACCAACTTCAGCAACAAGGTGTACAAATCATTCGTTCTTCACGTGTTCCACAAGGTTTTGTGTTACGTAATGCTGAACAGCCTGATGATAAATATGGTTGGGTTGTTGCTCACGATTTAAATCCGCAAAAAGCAAAACTCTTAGCGGCTTTGGCACTCACTAAAACCAAAGATGCAAAAGAAATTCAACGGATGTTCTGGGAATACTAAGCTTAATATTTAAATTAAGCTTAAGACCAGCACAAAGTTAATTGTAAAAGAATGCATTAAACCGTCAAATTAATTCGGCGGTTTGATTTTAGATTGAATGGATAATGAGTTAGGGTCTGTTGACGATTCCTCTACGTTTGCGACTATGTGTGTGTTTTAATCGATATTAGACGCGAGTTACGATATTTAGTTACTCTAAATGATGAAAAATATCGTTTCGCAAGGTAACGCGTAGCGGCAAAAAACACGCTAATCTGCTGTTAAATCCAATTGATCAAGGATATAGAGTGTATTGCCATCAATGATATTTTTATCGTGATCCAAATACTTTTGTTCCAATACCCCATCCGTTTCAGAAAAAGCATAATCATCATCATTGAGAACCCCTAAATGCTGTTCATCAATCACCCATAGACCTTCAATTTTATCGTGCGGATACTGTAAACGCGCAACCAAATCCACCACTAAAGTTTTTTCTACTGGGTAGATACCCTGTTGAGCCAGACCAGTCCAGCCTGCTGTTAACACATATTGTTCTAAGGTTTTTTCAGCTATTAACAACCCGAGTTGTTCATCTTGCCAAATCGCTGAAGTTGGCTTTAGCTTTTCCAAATCAGTGGCATGTTGCAGATTTATTTTATAAATCCGTTTAAATGCTTGAGGATTATCTTTATAGAAATCATCATCACGCTCTGCGACTAGAAATTGTGAGGAACTCAATGCGGTAATAGCCGTATTTGAATAAGCCTTAGGACCTCCTTCTTGTTGATACAGATACTGAGAAACGACTTTGCTTTCTAAATCAATCATCACAATACGTACAAGATCTGATTTACTTACCGAAGCATCGGGATTGCTCATAGTGGATTGCATGATGCCCACCAGCTTTTTTTGATCAGGTGTAATAGTTAAACCTTCCATTCCTCGATTCTGGCGTCTATTGGCATATTCTTGAGGCAATAAATAACCCGATGTTCTTCGCTCATCTAATACATAGGCATTGATACGATCAATTTCTAGCCCATCAGCATTAAAATGCACAATATGAGGACCATATTCATCGCTGACCCAAAAAGTACCATCTTTGAGTGCAACCAAACCTTCAGCATCCAATCCAAATTCATCTGTCCCTATGGCTAATTTCTTTCCATCTTGGTCATAGGCGATTTCTTTACTTGCACCAAAATGCTGATTAGGCAAACCAGTAATATTTCTGCCTGTTGGATCTTTTAATAAAATTTCTTTTATTTTCTGAATAGTTCCATCATTTTTTAGCTCAAATAATCCAATTTTAGGGGTATAGTCAGGAGCTAAAAAGATTTTCCCATGATCCTGATTGACGTTATACGTGGTATTCGGTCCACGATCTGTAAGTGCATAAAATTGATGCTTTTCTATAGGGTGTGCTGAAATTTCTGAACCAAACCCACCACAACGAACTTCAATAAAATGACCAGGTTTTGCACCGTCAGATATATTATGAATGTTTAAAACCTCATAAGGTAAACGCACACCTTGACTAAATTTTTTATAAAGCTGAAGATCTTTGTCAATATTGCTTAGGTTGATATGCTGTTCAGAAGACAATAAGTCCATATGCCAATCTCATTTTTTAATATTCTGTTTATTTTCTATCATGAAATCAGATAAACCACAGTAAAAGAAATGCGATAAACTGTATATATACACATTCAAAGTCAGTATAAATGAAAAGATTTTTTGCCCTATCGCTGATTGTTTGTTCTACATCCCTACAATTGGCAAATGCTGGGACGACGTTTAAAAAAGTTTCTGAGTGTCAGAGTGATTATTTTAATGGCGATTATTGTTCTAAAGCCAACCTTGCCAAATACAAAAATGCGCTTAAGTCAATGCCGCCCAATTTTGATAAAAAATATATTTTACTCAATACGGGAAATTCAGACTCTTTAGAAATGGTTGCTTTAGATACCCAAACGGGTATTGCCTATCCACTCAATTATCAGTTCACGGGTTGGGAGGATAATGAAGGCAATGTAAAAAAGAAGCCTACTTATACATTTTCATTGAATGACTCCAAATTATGCTTGATGGGCTCACAATTCGATGGTGATCATCCTGGAACACATGAAACCTATAGCAATATCAAAAATTGTTTTAGCATCAGTCATCAATATGGCCATACAAACTTTGAATCAAATTACGCTGACCAAGTTCAATATGAATATGACAATAAAAGCAAAACGTGGAAGCCTTATCCGCGTTAAATTTTAGATCCACAAAAAAGAGGCTTTCGCCTCTTTGCTGAATTTAACAATCCTTTAAATATGAGACTTAAACTGATTCAGGTTTAGTCAATTCAGTCATTGGCCAACGTGGTGTTGTTGTCACCGATAAACCATCTTTTTGTCCAGCTTTTAAACGCTGATAGCCTGCAAACGCAATCATTGCGCCATTATCTGTACATAAAGCAGGTTCTGCATAATAAACCGTTGCTTTAATTTTGGCTAAGTCTACTTCCAAACGCTCTCTTAACCGTTTATTGGCACTGACACCGCCCGCAATTACCAAACGCCTTAAACCCGACTGTTTTAAGGCTTTAATCGACTTTTTAACCAAAGTATCCACTAAAGCTTCTTGGAATGAAGCCGCAATATCTGCATCACGTTGTTCTTCACCTAATTTTTTTAACTGCACTGAAACAGCAGTTTTTAGACCACTAAATGAAAAATCTAACCCTTGATGCAACATTGGACGGGGAAATTCAAAAGCATTTTTGTCACCTTGTTCCGCCAATTTTGAAATATTTGGACCACCTGGATAAGGTAATTTCAACATTTTTGCGACTTTATCAAAAGCTTCACCAGCGGCATCGTCAATCGACTCACCTAGAATTTCGTACTCACCAATTGCGTGTGCTGCCATCAATTGCGTGTGTCCACCTGACACTAATAATGCGACAAACGGAAATTCAGGTGGATTTTCGGATAATAATGGAGCAAGCATATGACCCTCCATATGATGCACACCAATTGCGGGTTTATTCAGCGCAAAAGCCAAGGTGCGACCAAATAATGCCCCTGTCATAAGTGCACCCATTAAGCCAGGGCCGCGCGTATACGCCACTGCATCGATCTCTGATTTTTTTACATCGCTTTGCTCAAGCAACTGATTAATCAATGGAATTAACTTCCGAACATGATCTCGAGAGGCCAACTCAGGGACCACACCACCATACTCTGCATGCAATTTAATTTGACTATATAACACCTGTCCTCTTAAGCCGACTTCATTGTCATAGAGCGCTAATCCTGTTTCATCACATGAAGTTTCTAAGCCCAGAACGATCATTAAATTGCCTTTTACCCATTTCAAAATATTGCTAAAGCTATTATAGACTTGTGGTATGAGATGTAAATGAGTAAAATACTGACCTTCACTTGTGATCTAGGGTAATTCGACCCTGATCTTATCCATAACTTAATGAGGATTCTTCATGCCACAAGTTAAATTGAAAGAAGGCGAACCAGTAGACGTAGCTATCCGTCGTTTCAAACGTTCATGCGAAAAAGCTGGTGTTTTAGCTGATGTTCGTAAACGTGAATTCTACGAGAAACCTACTCAAGAACGTAAACGTAAAAAAGCTGCTGCTGTTAAACGCTACCAAAAGAAATTGGCGCGTGAATCAGTACGTACTACTCGCCTTTACTAAGATTAATTTGTGATTGATTGACTCACCTGGACAGATAAATGACTACTTTAAAAAACCAAATAACTGATGTTTTAAAAGCAACAATGCGTGCTAAAGAAATGGGTAAGTTAACGGTAATTCGTGGTCTACAGGCAGCAATCAAACAAATCGAAGTCGATGAGCGCATAGAGCTTGACGATACTCAGGTTCTTGCGGTCATTGAAAAGCAAATCAAACAACGTAAAGAATCGGTCAAAGCCTTTGAAGGTGCAGGCCGTGAAGATTTAGCTAGTAAAGAACAAGCCGAAATTGAGGTGTTATCTCAGTTTCTACCTGAAGCTATGTCAGAGGACGAGCTTGATTCTCTCATTGCGCAAACTATTACTGCGCAAGGTGCAACTAGCATGAAAGATATGGGTAAGGTGATGAATTCTCTACGTCCGATCATAGCCGGACGTGCCGATCCAGCACAAGTTTCTGCAAAAATTAAAGCAAAACTTGGCTAAACCCAACGTTCTTAAATCTGAATTTCTGTTTGATTTGGTCTATTTAACAACTTAAATAAAAATTATTTTGCAATGAAATAGTTTCTTGTTAAATAGCCCAAAATCTTCAATCTACAATATCACTTAATTTATTTTCTATCTGATAATGGCAAATATCTCTAAAGCCACCATCGACTGGATTCCATACAGATTGATATTGAATATTTTTAAGTAAAAACCCTGCTTTTTCACATAATTTTCGTGCCAATATATTTTCTGCATCGACATAAGCATTTAAACCGACAAAATTCCATTTCGAAAATAAATTACTTACAAATAGTATTAGTGCTTGTGACATGTAGCCTTTTTGCTTAAATTTTGAGTTTCCCCAAAACCCAATAGATGCAGTATTTTCCAACCAATTAATTTCATGGATATCGACAACCCCTAAAAAATCATCAATTTCTTTTAAACGGATAATAAATACAAAGTTCTCTTTATTTAACAACGCCACCAAACGAGATTGGCAAAATGCCATTGAAGCATGCAAATTAGGTTCTTCCAATGCCCATAATAAACTTGCAGGAAACTTTCTAAGCTCAGTTAAGCTATTTTTTATTGCGCTATATAAATCTTCAGCATCAGATACTTGAATGATGTTGAGAACAATTTGCTCATTCTCAATTTGAAATTGGCTAAAATCCATAAATAATCTGGCTCAGATGTAAGATGTTAAAGATAACCCTATTTCAAATCACACTGAATATTATATTTTTTAAGTAGCTGCATTTCAGGTGACAACATCACTTTGTCAATCACATTTTGTTTGGTCATAGATTGCGCTGATGGTGGGAGGGATTGACGATTTTCATCTGTCGTTTTATACATATCATCGACATATTTTTTAACAATGCCACAAAATTGTGACTCTTGTTGTGGGTTAAACTGGCTCAATTTCGGATCTAAGCTACGTAAAAAAAATTTCATATCTGCACTGTATTGCGCCGAAATACGCTCAACTTCTCGAACATAGCTTTCTGGTACTGCTGCAAATGTTGAGTGAGCATAGAAAAAAATACTGAATGCGATTAAAATTTTCTTCATGTGAATCAAATACTTTATTATAACTTTAAGTGATTTTAGCTTAACCTGTTCAAGCAAGAATAGAAAGTAAATTTTCTTTAATGGCTCATTTAAAATCACTCATTATTTTTAGTTTTTTAATCTAAGCTTTTAGAGTTTTAATCAGGCTTTTAAATTTTTAGCTTCCGTTCATCTTGCATCACTTTTAAACGTGTATCGATACGGGCACTCATCGCATTATTTTCTTTAGCCAAACGTTTGGCATGTAAAAGTGATTTAATTGCATTTTCTTCATCACCAGACCAATATTGAACTTCCGCCCGATTTCTTAGCACATTGACTGTACGCATTGGATTCTTTTTATCTAAATTTGCCGCTTGTTGTAACAATTGCCAGCCAATAATGTCCTTATTATTTTTATTCACAAAGCGATTAACCAGTTGCTCAGCTTCTTTGGACTTTTGTTGTCGAATATAAACTTCAGCTAATTTATAACTTAATGCACGATTTTCTGGGGTTATGATTTGCTTACTGATGATAGTTTGATAGGCATCGTCTAGCTTATTTCGCCCTAAATAAATATCAGTTTGAATCAATGTAACCAACGTATGCTCAGCGTTAACCTTCTTAGCTAAATTCAGCTGGGTTTGCGCATTGTCATAATCACCCTGCAGTAAATAAAATTCACTTAAAGCCAATAAACCCGCTAAATTATTGGATTGTGCTAAAGCCAGCAACTGACGATCAGTCGCTTGTCCCGAAATCACTGCGGTATACCATTTAATAATATTAAAATCAGATTGTTGAGCACGAAAAGGAACTTTTGGAAATTGATTTGCTCTTAATCTTGCTTCACTCATACGCTCAGTTGTTAAAGGATGAGTTAACCAAAAATCAGGTAAAAAACTCAAACGACTGGTAGACCGATGCATGGTTTCAAAGAAATCAGCCATACTTTCTGGGTCATATCCTGCACCATACATAAACTGCATGCCAATCCGATCAGCTTCACGTTCTTGATTTCGGCTATAACTGAGCTGCTTGTCCATTAATGCAGCTTGTGTACCCATCATCACCGCCCCACCAATATCACCATCCGCTTTGGACGCCAATGCAGCACCGACAATAATTCCAGCAAGTGCCAACAAACCTTGCCCTTTAAATGCTTCTTGTGAACGGCTGTAATGACGTTGTGTGACATGGGCAATTTCATGTCCCATCACACTGGCAACTTCATCCATATTACTTGAAGCTGTAATCATTCCACTATTTAGGGCAAACATACCGCCAGGTACTGCAAATGCATTGATCTGAGCATCTTTGATCACCACCAAGCCTACTGGCTGTGAAAGCTGGGTCTGACTGAGAATTTTTGAAAAAACCAGCATAAACTGGTCTTCCAGCCAAGGATCTTGAAGAACTGGCATTTGATGTTGAACTTGACGATAAACTTTTTCACCAATGGTTTTTTCTTTTTGTTGATCAATAAACCCTACTCCACTGCCAATCTCAGGTACTTCAAATTGAGTACTATTCTGAGTTGGCAAAAAATCATCAGCTGAGCTCATTGAAGTGCTTAAGCAGAGACAAAGGCTGAGGAAGGTCTTGTTCAATTGATCATCCCAATTATTTTAATATTCTAAATATAACATTGAATTTAGTACAAATTCGCAATGAAGTGTTAGGGGGCTGTAAACATTTCATATGTAATTTGCATTGTCAGCAAACATTCAACATCAACTAAAAGTTTTCATTGACTAAATATCTTGGTGTGCGTTGTTCCAAAGCATCGACTAAATTTTGAAAAGCCAGTTCCGCCATTTTCTTACGCGTCTCGGCGGTTGCTGAACCGATATGCGGTAAAGTCACGACATTGTCCAACTCAAACAATGGCGATTGTTGCAACGGTTCTTTTTGGTATACATCTAGACCCGCAGCAAAAATTTGACGGTTCCGTAAAGCCTCTGTTAATGCATATTCATCCACTACTGAACCACGAGCAATATTGACAAAAACAGCATGCTTTTGCATCAAAGCAAATTCTTGAGTCCCAATTAAGGCTTTAGATTGGCTATTTAAATCTACCGCGACCACAACAAAATCGGCTTGTTTTAGCAGTGCTTCAAGACTTTTATATTGTGCATTAAACTGTTGTGCCACTTCGATTTTTTCACGACGATTATGATATAAAATATTCATATTAAAGCCATAAAACCCACGTCGCGCAATAGCTGCACCGATATGACCTAAACCGATTATTCCTAAAGTTTTACCGAAAATTTCTTGACCAAATTGTGTCGCATTGACTGTACGCTGCCACTCACCTTGTTTGGTCCAGTGATCTAGACTTGGCACTTTACGTGCAGCACTCATTAACAAAGTAAAGGCTAAATCCGCGGTCGTTTCTGTTAATACATGTGGTGTATTCGACAGCCAGATTTTCTTTTGATTTAAATAATCAACATCGTAATTATCATAGCCCACACTAACAGAGGAAATAATTTTTAATTTTTCTGCAGTTGCGATATTGCTTTCATTAAGCAAACGACCCGCACCAATCATTGCATCCGCATCAACAACTGCTTGACGAATTTGTACATTGATATCTCCTTGCTTAGGATTCAATACAACCAACTGATATTTTTCTGCTAATTTTGCTTGAACTTCTGAGTCGATTTGACTAAATACAACCACTTTTTTATTCATATCCCAGAAAACCTCTCAGTACAGATTTTTAAAGCTAATTCACTTTATTTTGCATAAATTGCCATAGACGGCGTTTTAATAAAGGTTGCTCAATCATCTCTTGTAAACTTGCCAATTCGAACATTTCAGTATTATTTAAATAAGGCAATTGACCAAGACTGATGACTTTGCGCTCTTGTCTTAAGGCATCAACAAACCCTTGAATATATATCGCAGCCCCTCTTCCATCTTGAAGCTGCACCATTGGAAAAGGCCATTTCAAATCATAAAAGTGCCCTACAAAGGCTTGCTGTATATTGCTCCATAGCGTGAATTGGTCAGTGCTGATTTGAGTACAATCGACAAAGATGACACAGCTTTCAATGCAATAGGCTTGGATTTCAAATGGCGCAATTTGTAATGCAGGCTCAACAGTAAAGTTTGTCTGTTGCTGAATTTGCTCAGGTGCTGAAACTTCTTCAGTTTGCTTTGTTTCAGGATTTCGTTTTAATAGAGAAACTTCAGGCTGATGTGCTTTTTCAATCTGTGACGGATGTACATTTTGATTTTCTAGTTTTGCATTAGATTGAGTTGAATGCATGTTCAACTCAGGCACAACAGCAATATTCTGTTCAACTTGAGCAATATCACGGTATAGCGCATTTTCATAATGACGTGTTTGAACATCAACCTTGGGGATCCAAAGCTCTATTCCCATCGTAGCCAAAATGCTACGCTGATGTTCTGATACATTCATATTCATTATGGATTCAATACACACTATTCAAGCTATATTTTAGCTGTGTTTTGGCTTTTTTGTCGCACTAATCAAAGTAAAAAAACACGATAAATTAAATTTAAGCGCAAGAAGATGTTACATGCTGATTTTAGCGACAATCATTGAGCACCAACTCACTATAAAGATGTGATTAAAATTCCGTACTTTGCCGTAAGATACATCCCCTGACGAATGATATCTGTACCATTGGCATGATCAACTTTGAGTTCTTGAGTCAACACATCAAATTGAAAAGCATCATAACAATCTTGATGTTGGCATAACCAATTTAAAGTATCAGCAAGATGTTCATCGACAATATAATTTTCAGCTAAAAAATCTTTAGACATTATGATTCAAAGACAATAAAAGAAGAATAGCGTTATTCTAACGCAAATTTAGCAACACCTTAAAAAAAACAGGCTTAAGCATTAAACATATACAAGACATAAGCAATCAACCGAGTACGCCGATGAACATAAGGATGAATAGATAATCTTACAAACTAGATTTTTATTATTTTCATTTAGAGAGGTAACGCTTTCTAAATATCACCATATTTTCTCGTATGATCATAATATAGTGATATTTTGCAATCGCTTCTAGAAAATTAATGATGAGCACCACACTTACGACACTCTTTCACCACACTATTATGTCCAATTTCATATTCAAAACTGTGGATACACAATAATTTTCTGATTTTTTGAAACATTTTAAAACTCCTTTTAATATCTTACACCAATATAGTTTCATCCTAAAACATCAATGCCTTAACAAGACATGTGATATGTTTAGCATATCTACATATATCTGAGTAATACTTTTTCCTAGTTCTTTAGTCTGATACCGCAAATTTCATCATCAAATTTTCAAATCGTGATAATCCAAATAAGTTATTGTTTTTTCTTGGTTAAAACTATAAAAATATTGCAAAAATATATTGTTTTTAAGCTTGATTTAATCTGACTTTTATATAGGATGAAATGATAGCTTTTTTTATTTAACAATTTTTTTCACTTAGAGAGCTTCAGAGAAAAAAACAATTTAAGCCTATCAACAAGATTATAAAGGAATTTTATATGCAAGGACGTATGATGCAGCAACCATTATTAATCAGTAGCCTCATTGAGCATGCTACTCGTTATCATGGTGATACTGCGATTATTTCAAAAAATACTGATGGTACGATTACAAAAACAGATTGGACACATGTAAGTGAAAACGCGAAACGCTTTGCCAATGCGCTTGCTGGACTGGGTTTAGGTTTAGGCGACCGAGTTGCAACGATTGCATGGAATAATCATCGTCATCTTGAATCTTGGTATGCAATTTCCGGAAGTGGTTTGGTCTGCCATACCATTAACCCTAGACTCTTTCCTGAACAATTAATCTTTATTATCAATGATGCTCAAGATAAAGTAGTTTTATTTGATAAAACATTTTTACCACTAATCAAAGCTGTGAAAGCCCTTACCCCTAATGTAGAGCATTTCGTCTATCTGGGTGCTTTTGACCAAGATATTGCTGATGCCCTCCCAGAGGTTAAATTCTATGATGTGCTGATTGCAGAACATTCAGTACAGTACCAGTGGCCAAATTTTGAGGAAAATACCGCAAGCTCACTATGCTATACCTCAGGGACAACAGGTAACCCCAAAGGCGCATTATATAGTCATCGCTCAACCATTTTACATACCTATGCGATCGCACTACCCGACTCTCTAAATTTATCTGCAAAAGATATTATGTTACCTGTTGTTCCAATGTTCCATGTCAATGCTTGGGGTACACCTTATGCCGCAGCTATGGTTGGTTGTACATTGATACTCCCGGGGCCAGGTTTAGATGGCGGCAGCTTAGTACAAATGATTGATGAATATAAAGTCAGCATTGCGCTTGGTGTACCAACCATTTGGCAAGGCTTGCTTGCAGCAGCAAAACAATCTGGTAGTACTCTTGAAAGCCTTAAACGCAATGTCGTTGGCGGTTCAGCCTGCCCACCTGCGATGATGAAAGCATTTAAAGACATTTATCATTGCGAAACTATTCATGCATGGGGCATGACTGAAATGAGCCCATTGGGCACAGGTAACCAACTCAAAGCCAAACACCTAAATTTAAGTGAAGAAGAACAATTCAAAGTTCGCTTATCGCAAGGTCGCCCACCTTTTGGCGTAGATTTACGTATTACCGATGAAGAAAATGGCACACATGAAGTTGCTCGTGATGGACATAGCACTGGGAATTTGCAAGTAAAAGGTCATTGGATTATTGAATCTTATTATGGAAAATCTGAAAAAGCGTTAAGTGCTGATGGTTGGTTTGATACTGGTGATATCGCTACGATTAATGAGGATGGCTATCTACTGCTAAGCGATCGTGCCAAAGATTTAATTAAATCAGGTGGCGAGTGGATTTCTTCTGTTGAGCTTGAAAACATTGCTATGAATCATCCTGAAATTGCTATGGCTGCTGTAATTGCAGCAAACCACCCGAAATGGGATGAACGCCCTGTGGTAATTGCGATTAAACAACAAGGTACTCACATTACTGAACAAGATTTACTGGATTACTATGCAGATAAAATTGCAAAATGGCAAATCCCAGACAAAGTCATTTTTGTAGATTCCATTCCTTTAACAGGTACTGGCAAGATGTTAAAGCGTGATTTACGTGAACAATATAGTGATGTGTTATTAACGGAATAAATCCTTTGAATAAGCTTTAAAGAATTACTAACGAATCATATCGAATTGAAAAGCCCAATGTGCCATTGGGCTTTTTCTATTTCACAAAAAAAAACTAGATATTTAAACCAATGATTCACTTTGAACAACTAGCTTAAATAAGCAAAATAAATACAAGATAAATACTCCTAACATATACATTTTTTGGCTTTTCAATCGTATGTACAATATTTTGCGCTACGCACATTCAAACCATTTAACGATCTGCGCGGTTTACCTCAATGACTCATCTCATTTTATATAAGCATAAAAAACTCGGATCGAAATCCGAGTTTTTCAATATTGTTCAACTACATTTCAATGCCAATCGCATCTAAAATGTTTTATCAATGTCTAGAACCGCCAATGATAGAACACATCAATGGCTTTTTCTAAGGACTGACTTGCTTCCAAATACAAACGTTTATTCATTTGATAACGTAAAGTCAGTTTATTCACTGGTGTAAATACCCCCACACCATAACGAATATACAAGTCTGGCGTAATATATCCAGTCAAACTGACCTGAGTATCATCACCTGTACCCTGCGCATCAAAAGATAAACCACTTAAACCAAAAGTACGTCCAATTTGATTGGTAAATGCTCGCGTTCCACCTAGACCCAGACTAATCCCTGCTGCCGCAATAGTATTGTTTACATCCGATTTAAAGCCTTCAGCATTACTTAAACCACTCGAACCTTCATTAATACGTCCTGTGATTAAAGCATTCATTGCTTCCTGATCTGACAGTCCAGCATCGTTATAAACTTGGATATTTGGACTTGAAGCAGTACCTGTAATACGAAGTCCTACTGTGCTTCCAGAAATACTCTTATTGGTATCGACATCTAATGTAGGATTGGACAATGGTCCATTAAAACGAGCAATCGCACGATTCAAATCCAAGCGTTGACCATAAGCCTCAACGGTTACTTTCTGACTAACACCAATTGCGCCATTGGCACGCATCGCAGTTTCTAAACCGCGTTGAGACAGGTATAGACGTCCAACCAATGGAATACGACTGTTAAACCCTTGGAAAATCACCTTATCACCTAAGTTTACCGAGACATCTGCACGTATAGACCACGGTTGTGCTGCTTTAAGCACAGCCAACTGATTTTGACCTTCTTTCACAATACGAACATCAGGTGATACATTGACTACTGTTGCACTTGATTCAGGCATTGAAATTAATGCACTAGGAACATCAACCTTACCTTTAACTGTAATTTTTTTACTTAAAGGTAATGCATCCAATTCGATATCTGTATCAACAATTGCAGTAATGAGTGGTGCTTGACGAATCAGCAATTTATCGCCATTTAAACGTAATTGTACATGAGGGTCATTTTTCCAATCGATACTACCGCTAATTTTACCTACACCACGACCACTATTAAAAGCACCATTAATTGTTGCAACATCTTGACGAATTGAAGTGTAAATCTGAACATTATTTAAGTTCACAGGCAGTGAAATCATACTAATTTCACCATTTTTCAATCGCATTTCGCCATCAAACAATGGCTGTGTGAGTGTCCCGTTAATTTTGCCTGCAAGTGATAACGTTCCATCGAGTTTACGAACATCGGCTATAAACGGTTTTAATATTTTCAACTGAACTTCGTTAAATGCTACCTCTCCACGCATCGGCTTAGACGCCACATATGGGTTCACAATAACGCTGGCATATCCCGTCCCCACATTAGGAGCTTTCAAATCAACACGTAATAACAATCCATCTTTTATGCTTTTCGCAATTACACTGGCTTCGTCATAGTTCATTGAAGTCGAAGGGTCATTAGGATCTTCAGCAGCAATACCAATTTGCCCATTACGGGTAACAAGTTTAGCATCCAGTTTAGGTTGTGCACCTTTAGCCCATGATGCTTTTGCATAACCATTTAATTTGCCAGTTAATGCTAAACCTTCTGGCATAAATGCTGCAAAATCATTCAGATCCAGATTCTTGGTGAGGAACGAAACATTACCATTTTGCTGACTTGCACGTATGGGTTGATCAAAACACAATTGGCTTTGCTGGCTTGACCAACAATGTTGACCTACATATAGCTCCGATTTTGAGGCATTAAAAATGACCGGTGCATTTTGCTGTTGCAATAAATGCGCTCTTACAGAGTCAAATTCGCCTTTCTGAATCTGACCTAACCAATCGTTTTGGGCATTAAATCCGCCTGCAAGTTGCACATAGAACTTAGAATAATAATTCCACGCCTGAATCTGCAATAAATGTGCTTTACGAGTTCCTGAAAGTGTAATCCCTGCATGCTGGATTTCACGATTCCCACTACGCAAAGTATCCATTTGCGCAACCATTTTAGAAGCTACAGTTTCTGAGGTTGGCAGTTCACCTTTCAAGCTTAATTTTTTAATGCTTAAACTGTCATTAAAACTAAAATTATCGACAGTGAGGTTGGCAGTTGCACTCAAACGCGGCTGGGCTTGTAAATTTAAATAACCATAAGCTGTACCACGTAATCCTGGATAAAGCTCATATAATGCAGGTGCATTGACTTTTAATCTTAGATTCTGTGCATTTCCTGTAGCCTGTACTTGATTGTTAGCATAAGACAAAAATAAATTATTTGCCTCAAATTGCTGTGGCATGAGACCCTTTAAATCAGAATTCAAAACGACTGCAAGGTTACCACGCCCTCTCAATGGCTTATTATTGATCATGCCTGCAATATTCAATTGTTGAATATTGATTTTCTTCATACGATCTGACCAATTCCCCTGAGTCTTCACATTACCAGAGATTTCACCACGTACAGAAGAGACAAAATACTGCGGTTTAAAACGCACCAAAGATGCATTGATGTCCCAACCGATACCATTACTGATATGAACCAAACCATTGGCTAAAATTTTTCCTGCAATACCATCATGTTGTAGCTCAGATATTTTGATTAGCTCAGGTGTACCCGAAACTCTAATCTTCAACAAACCACTACCTTGTTTCATCTGTGATGCATTTAATGCACCATCATAATTCACTGCAAAGCCTTTAAAAGCACCACCGGCATTGGCGTCATTGAAAATAACTGCTGCAGTACTTTTACCAGTCAATTGGATTGTTTCAGGATTGGCTTGATTTGCGAGTCTACCTGTTAAATTAATCGCATCAAAGTTAATCAGTTGTTGATTTGGTTTTGCAAATCCATTGGCTTTTATTTGTCCATTGATTAAATCTACTGGTGCAGTTGCAATGATACTTTGTGGATTGAAATCTTTTGCATTTAACAAAGCATTCCATTTTAACTGACGTTTTTCAGTTGGTAATTCCACAACTGCATTCCCAGATAAACTGCCTTTAGCAGCCAGATATTCAAATGCAGGGACATGTAAATCATTACCTTTTAAGTCCAGCTGAGCTGTGTATTTACCCTCAGGCAAACTGCCTTTTTCATGCTGACGCACAACGGTTGCCACATGAATGTTTTGCTGATCATCAACCAGTGCAACTTCAACCTGACCTTGTTCACTACTCAACCAACCAACATAAGGCACTGCTCGGTCAATATTTTTCCAGTTCACACCCAATAACATAGGTTCAGGCTTTTTACCCTTTTGTTCAGCTTGATCTAATTTAACGTTCCAAGCTTCATATTTGTCAAAATCCACATTGGCGGTTAAATGCATACCTTGTTTAAGTGCACCTACTGATCCAATTTTGGCATCAAGTGAAACAGGTAAAAAGTCTTGAATCACTTGTGGAATAATTTTATCTTTTGGATTAATTCGATCTAAACGACCTTGCACATCCCAATGTACATGATCTTGCCAACTCACCAAGCCAGCAAGATTTAAAGCACCACCCATCAATTGACCATTTAAGTTGTTAATATTCAACTGATTGGTTAAATCGGTATGCGCTAAAGCAGTATATTGACCTTGCGGAATATTTTTACCACTGATATCAGTATTGATATCTAGGTTTAGGCCTTTAACATCACCATGGAATTTTGCCAAACCATTTTTAGAAAGTAATTCTTGTTCCTGTAACAGCGGCCAGTGATAATCTTTAAACACCAAAGCACCATTCATTGGAACATCGTGACGCATTGGGTGAATTACTGCCCAACCTGTTAAAAGATCGGGAGTTTTGGTTGCAACGCCAGCTTTAATAGTGTCGAGTGAGCCGCGCGCATGTACATAAATATCTTCAACATTTAAACTTTTTAAACTTGGGATTTTTAAAATAGCTTTAGCATTAAGCGGATAATCTCCTTGTTTAAAGTCCATATTACCTGTTGCGTCTTTTACAGATAGATAGCCCATGTCCATTTTAGAGTTTTCAAATTTAAGCTCTGTACCAGACCACAATGCGTTTTCTAAATGAATATCCTTAAAATCAATTTTTGTAGATGATGTTTGAAACTGCATGTGATCTACATTTGCCTCATCTAAACGTAAAACAAAAGGTAGTTTGATTTCGCTAAATTTAAATGGCTCATCACTTGGAGGGGTTTTACTGATAATTCTTAAATTATTGACATCGGCATGGCTGAGATGAATTTCTTTGTCTAATATTGCTCTCCAACCTAATGAAATATCTGCACGATCAATTTTGACATCAACCGAACTCAAGGTAACCAAAACATTTTTTAGAATAATCCCTTGAAGTAGATTTCCACTTTCATATTGATAATCAATAATTTTCTGACTTGAAGCCACCCGATCCAATAAAAACTTACTGCCTTTATCGGTACTAAACATCACAGCCAATGCAGCAATCAATAAAATAATGACCAAAAGCAATGACATCAGAATATTACGTAATATATTACGCTTCTTCGGAGCTTGCTCTTGCTTTAGTTGATCATTTTGCTGTTCATTTTGAACATCTTGATGTTCTTCATCAGCCATAATATTTCCAGTATTTCTCTTATATTTTTAGTTAATTAAAGTTGTGAACCAATAAAGAAGTGCAGTCGAATTGGATGTGCAGGATCTGAAACACCTGATGCAACATCAATACGAATCGGACCAATTGGTGACTTCCAACGTATTCCTAAGCCTAAGCTATATTGGGTATCGTTACTAAATGATTTATCGTAAGCATTACCAAAATCGCTGAATATAGCTCCACGCCAACCCTCTTTAAATTGATAATTGTATTCCAATGACCCAACAGCCAAACCTTGACCACCCACTTTATAGCCATATTCTGTTGGGGAGAGGCTCTTATAGTCAAAACCTCGTAAACTTTGATCGCCACCAGCAAAGTATCTTAAATTATAAGGAACTTTTTCAAAATCCTTAGCAAAAATATAACCAACATTTAAGCCACCTACAAACTGATGATTATCATTTTCACCGAACGAATATAAGCCTTTCCAATCCGCGCTCGTAATTGCCATATCAGTATCTGAAAGTAAGGATTGACTTCCAAGCTGAATTTTATAACTTTGTTTATATCCTCGTGTTGGATTGATACGATTATCACTGGTTGTTTTGGTTGCTTCATAACCCAATAACAATGACTGTTGTTCTTGATTAGAGCCAGGAATTAAAAAAGCGTCAGGAATATTGGCAATATCTACAGGGCCATTTTGAGTGACACGGTCTAAACGGTAACGCACACCTAGAATATGTTGCCACTCTTTTCTTGAACCTTTAATAATACGGTCAACCCCAGCAACAGCAGACTCGATGACCAAGTCCATGTCATTACCAATACCATCACGAGTTTCGCGTTCATAACCTGCAACTAGACTAAAGTAATCATTTAATGGATGTTTATAAGGAATGTTATAACGAGCATCAATAGCTTGGCGGATTTCTGACAATTCCATATTGGCATCAAAAGAATGTCCCAGATGATTGACAATCGCACGTCTATATTGACCACGTAAACGGACGCCCGTATCCGTCCCATAACCAATACCCGTTTCTAAGCTGTTTAAGCGGTCCGCATTTAAGGTCACGATCACTGGGATCTTTTTATTCTCACGAGCCTGATCTTTGAGTAGATCTTCATCTGATTCTTTTTCTTTCTGTTGCGCTTGAAGCTGCTTTAAGTTTGGATTGACTTCTTCCCCTTGCGTCCCCGCAAACTGATTTTCATTGACCACATTTTGAGTCACTTCTTTATCTGACAAATGTGCTTTATCTGCATTGGTTTGAGCAGACAATGTAGTTTCAGTAATTTTCTGCTGGTCCACTAAGGCTTGCAGGTCTGCGGGAAGTTCAAGTGGTTTTACAATTGCATCCGGCTTAACCGCATCAACCAAGGTATAGTTAAAATAACGCGAGTTGGTTAAGTTGTTGGCCAAACCATTGACACGCCATGCGGTATAATCCGCTCCATCTTCCCATGGTGCTAAGGTTTTTAGTATTTTTAAATCAATCGGGAGTGGCTTAGAAGGATCACTCATTCTAAACTCCACATCTTGCAATTTATAACGATCACCCGTTTCGTATTTTAAATCAATTTTGGCTTTGTTTTGCGGTTGCTCAACTTTGACATCATGTAAACGCCAATAACCATCAAAAAACCCGTTATTTGAGGCTGCATCCACAATTCGGCTTTTTGTAGATTCATAGGCGCCGTGATTGAGAATATCACCTTCTTCTAAATCAGGAAGTACGCCAATAACTTGGAACTGTGCCAGTTTAGAACCTGCCCCAGTAAACTCAATATTTTGTTCAGCCACTTTGACTGGATCATGTGGCGTGACTTTAACGCCTAAATGAGTATCATCAATTTTGCTAAATTTGAATTCCGCATTGTAATAGCCCACCGCTTGGGCAGCCTGTACAGCGAGTGTTCTCAACTGTGGTACTGAACCGTTAAAATCAGAATATGCTTCTTGGGTAAAGGTGCCTAACTTTGCTTTTAAATTAGTTGCAAGAACCGCAGGCGCACCCGTCACTGAGACACCGATTTTTGGAATTGGTACACCGTTGTCTTGTGGTCCACGAATTTTATTGACTAAACTTTTAAAGAAGCCAGGTTTAGCCTTTTCTTCATCAGTATTACTCTGTGTATTATCAACCAAAGTTTTACCCGATTGATTTTCTTCTACAGAAATTTTGTTGTCTGCACGAATAGTTTGTATAAGTTCATCAACATTGACCGGCGCTTGCGTAATTTCATTCAATTCTTGTTGGGTCGCATTAGCCACTTCAATTTGAGGTTCTTTGATCACACCATTACGAAAATTCTGTGCATCTGTTTTCGCTTCTTCTGCAACTTTATAAATTTCATTTGCCAACGATTGATCCACAGCGACAGCTGGTAGCTCTTCAAGATCTTCAAATTGGATCGGCTTAAAATCCTCTTGCACCCCCATATTTTTTTCTTGTTGTTCAAGCATTTTAACACTATCAACTTGATCAGTTTGTTGAGCTTGTTGAATTTTTTGATCTAACTGGTCGATCTTTTCGTTTGATACACCTTGCTGAATGGCCGCCGATTCTAATTGTTCTTGAGTATTGCTGATTTTTTCAGAATTTGTGCTGATAGTTTCAGAACTTGATGTCAAATTCTGATTGCTTTGTATTTGATCGGCATAACTGACAGGGATTGCAAAAACACTTAAAAAAACACTTGAACATATCAGTTTATTGATATGATAACGGTCAAAGTGTAAATGTACACTATGTGAAAGCACAGATTTTTTAAAATTAATTTTTGCTGGCATACCAAGCTCGAATGACCTAAATTTATTTGTAGAAAGATCAATTATTAAAAATCTTTCAAATACCCAAACCAATTGGTTTTACACATGATTTAAGTTAAAAACATGATACATGATTTTGAGAGATAGTTACCATTTCAACACATTTCTTATATATAACTAAATGAAGTCGTCTACAATGGAAAAAAATGAGCATATTTTAGGGACACGACGTTTTTTACCGATGTTCCTTACCCAGTTTTTTGGCGCCCTGAATGATAATGTTTATAAACAATCATTATTACTCGTCATCACCTATGGTTGGATTCATCATCAGTCTGCCAATATCAGCACACTCAACAATCTCGCTGCATTACTGTTTATTCTACCCTATTTCATCTTCTCTGCGACCGCAGGTCAAATTGCAGATAAATACGAACGCTCATTTTTAGTCCGAAGTATTAAAATTTTAGAAATCATTATCATGCTGGTTGCCTCAGCGGGTTTTTTATTGGGCAATCTTTGGATTTTACTCTTCGCTTTATTTTTAATGGGTACGCATAGTACTTTTTTTGGGCCAATCAAATATGCGATTTTGCCTGAAATCTTAAAACCGAATGAACTGATGTCTGGTAATGCCTTGTTTCAGTCAGGCACATCCATTGCGATTCTAATTGGGATGATTTTAGGAGGTGCAGTCATTTCGCTATCACAAGGCAATATGATCTGGATTTGCTTAACCATCGTATCTATTGCAGTGGTGGGTTATTTATCCAGTCGTTTTATCCTTACACAATCTATGTCAAATGAAGACTTTGAAATCGATTGGAATTTCTTTCGAACCAGTTTCCAAACCATTCGTTATGCTAAAAGTTTACCGTTAATTTTTATCGTACTTTTAGGTAATTCTTGGTACTGGTTTTATGGTGCAACATACCTCACACAAATTCCTCAGTTAACACAGCAAAATCTGCATGCCAATGAAAATGTCGTCAGTTTATTGCTTACATTTTTTTCTGTCGGAATTGGTGTAGGTTCATTGTTGTGTCGTAAAATTGGTGGTGCAGAAGTAAATATCAAAATGGTACCGCTTGGTGCAATTGGCTTAACGGTATTTGCGCTTTATTTGGCAGGTAGTTTGGCCTTTGTTCCAGAACGAACTGGTGATCTGATTGCGATTTCTGATATGTTTAACTCAGGGGCAATTTATTATCATGTGATGTTTGCAGTCACTTTATTGGGTATAAGTGGAGGTTTTTATATCGTTCCACTTTATGCGATGATGCAAGCCTATGCCCCTAAATCACACCGTGCACGTGTGGTTGCGGCAAATAATATCTTTAATGCAATATTTATGGTTTCATCGGCAATTTTTTCTATTCTCATCTTAAGTATTTTGAAAATAGACATTAAAATATTATTCTGTATCACAGCCGTGCTGAGTGCTATTTTTAGTGCTTGGTTATTAATTCGTTTAAAACCATTAATAGCGACAACTCAGGTTTCTTTGGAGGACTAATATGCGTCAATATACTGGCATCGATAAATTGATCAATTCATTTGACCAAGCTTTAAGAAGTTTAGTACCTGGTGCAACTTCAGCGCAAAGAAGCAATCCATCCAATGCAGTCGAAACCAAACTAGTTGTCAGCGAAGCACGTCATGTTGCAGGTTTAATGCGCGTTAACCATAGTGGTGAAGTTTGTGCACAAGCACTTTATCATGGGCAAGCATTAACAGCCAAACTTCCAAATGTACGTCGTGAAATGGAATTTGCAGCGATTGAAGAACAAGATCATTTGGCTTGGTGTGAAGATCGCCTAAAAGAACTCGACAGTCATACCAGTTTGCTTAACCCTGTATGGTATGGTCTTTCTTTTGGTATGGGTGCACTTGCGGGCATTGCAGGTGATAAATATAGTTTAGGTTTTGTGGCTGAAACTGAACGCCAAGTCAGTTTACATTTACAACACCATATCAGTCAGCTTCCAGCTCAAGACGAGCGCTCACGTAAAATATTGGTGCAGATGAATGAAGATGAACTGCATCATCGTGATACAGCATTAACTGCTGGTGGTGTCGAGCTGCCTATTCCAGTGAAGATCACCATGACTGCAATTTCCAAACTGATGACCAAGACCAGTTATTTTATCTAACAACATGATTTAACTGATTTAAAAGTCCAGTTTCCGGGCTTTTTTAGCATTTTTATTCGCATCACTTTTACAGCAAAGAAGTCAAAATAATTTTAATGCAAGGATTCCGTGTAACCCACATTTTGATATAAAGATGTGGGTTACACATAAAAAATTAGTCAGCAACACCCAAAAGAAATTTAGCTGTATTGGGTGCTAACTTTACTGTAGCGACTGGCAATAAAGATGGATTTAACGGATATTGAGTTCCATCAAACTTCAACATTACTTGCCCATGCTTTCGGCTATAGACCAGTAATTGCTTCCAACCATTATGCATATATGTTGTAGAGTAAACTGGCGTATCCACCAAGGTTGTTTTACTTAAAAAGTCAAACTGGTGATTAGATTTTCCTTGAAAGATCAGCATTGTACAACCACCAGACCCACACCAATCTTGCCCTTTTAAAAGCACGATGGCTTCATCTTGCCCATCTTGATTGAGATCATCAAATGCTACATCAAATAAAGCTTGATCTTGTGTATAAGCATTCACTTTTTGCTTAAGATTGTTATCCCGCTGTTGTAAGCTTTGCACTTCACTTACAGCTTGTACTGGTGTAACAGATTGTTCAGGTAAATGGCGACATGCGCTGAATAAAATCACACAACTGAATAATGCCAAGGGCTTAAAATACATTGTTTTTTAACCTAGTTATTTTAAAGACTATAAAATGATAACTGGAAATTGATCTGCGGAATGTGTGAATAATGCATCTTCCCAAAGTTCAGACATCGGTACTTTAACATCTAACGCCAATGGTAATTTCTTTTGATTAAATTGCATTGCAGTTAAATGAGTTCCCCATGCAATGAGATCGATATCCAAGGATATTTGATGTGATGGGCGTACACGACCTGAGTCTGCTTCCATCTTTTTTAATAAAGATAGCATTTCATCTACAGACAGCTGACTTTGAACCAAACATGCAGCATTCCAATAATCTGCACCAATTCCATCACGACATGGAATCAAATAGATGGAAGAAAATGACACCATTCCCAAATGGGCAATCTGAGCAAATGCTTTTCGAAAATTTTGTTGTGGATCGCGATTACTCGCTAGAGCTAGGGCGAATATCATTTCGGTGTCGTTCAAGACGAATTCCTACAGAATTTGCTTGCGGGATAATGGCAGGCTTACGGACTGTAATCATAATCGATTCAATAGACTTAAAGGTAGAGAAAAGCGTATTTAATACTAATTTGGCCGCATGTTCGATCAATTTTGGTGCAGCATCCTGAATCACTTTGGCAGAAATTTCACAAATTTCAGCATAGTTCAATGTATCGACTAATTCATCTGAGTTAGACGCTTGTTCTAAACTGGTTTGAATGTGGAGATCCAACATTAAAGGTTGGATAATTTGCCGTTCCCAATTGAAGCAGCCAATCACAGTCTCAACTTTTAACCCTTCAATGATAATTGCATCCATGACGTTTATAAATTCTCAATTTAAATAAAAAATGCCCTTTTAAAAAAGGGCCAAGCAAGATTATACAATCAGACCTAGCCACTTTTCCACAAGGAGAAAACATCTATATCAATGTTTTAACAATGACACAGGATCAATATTTTGCACCATCTGTAAACGTTGATCAGCATAAATATCGGTATATGGCGCAAGAACACGCATAAAACGATCAAAATATAGCATTTGCTTAAATAATAACGCGAAGTCTCGTGGGAAACGAATACCATGACGCTCGCCTACACCCACCATATCCATCATGATGTCATTTAAATCTGATGGATTAGACGTCATAATTTTTTGTGGATCTGCAAGTAGTACCCCACTAAATAGACGCTCTAAATCTTCTGCCAAAACCTGAGTATCGACTTGAGTACTGGTCATACCCATACCCAACATATTTTCAGCCATCAACGTGTAATCTGTCTTTTGCAAAGCATCCATAAATGCCATACATGCTTGCCAAACTTCAGGTTTTAACTGTCCTACGATACCAAAATCAATAAAACCAATACGGCCATCTTCAAGTAACATAAGATTACCCGCATGCAAATCGGCATGGAAAGACTGGCATAACATTAAACTACCAAACCAAGTATTCATGGCGGTAATCAGCACTTGAGATGGATCTTTCGCGACTTTTCTGACTACATCAAAATCAGTCAGTGGCACACCATACAAGCGTTGCATGGTGAGTACACGGCGTGTTGAAAATTGATGATAGACCTTTGGAGCTGTTGCTGCCGTGTTTTGAGATACATTGAGATAATTCACAAAATCATCCAAATTTTGTGCTTCTTCAATGAAATCAACTTCACGCACCATACGTGTTTTAATTTCATCAACAATATCTGCCAATGAAGCAAATTTTACTTTTGGAATCGCTTTTTCCAAAACCTTGGTTGCCCAGTGCAATACATTTAAATCGGTATAAAGAATAGTTTCTACACCAGGTTTTTGCACTTTAATTACAACATCTTCACCAGTCACCAATTTGGCAGCATGAACCTGGGCAATAGATGCTGAAGCAAGAGGCTTTTCATCGATAGATGCAAAGATTTCACTTAAATTACGCCCAGCAAATTCTTGTTCCAACACGCCCTGAACATAGCTAAAAGGTAAATAAGGCGTTTGGTCTAAACAGCCTTGAAACTCTTCAACATATTCACGAGGAAATAAAGATGGCGTACTGGCAATAAATTGACCCAATTTAATATAAGTTGAGCCTAATGATTCAAAGGTTTCACGCATCAGTTTGGCATTACTTGGTTTTTCAGTGGCATATTTAATACCTGCTTTGGCCGCGATAACAGCAGTTTCCCCAACTCGGGCAACTGAACGTAGACCATCTAAAAAGATATTATTTTTCATAATGTCAACATTAAATTGAATTTGTATAAGTGTAGCAAATTAATCAGCATTTGCAGTATGGCTTGCCTGACAGTTTGTACAATCTCTATCTTTTTCAAAGGCTAAAATTCGTTGTTTCATTGTTAACCCATCCCATAGCAACAGTTTTTGCTTCAATGGGGTTTTCGCTAAACCTAAAAATAGAAGAGCATGATGTGCCTGTAAACTTGCCATGACATTGGGTGTGGTGGCTAATACACCTGAGTCAGCACAACGAAGACTTTCATTATGCTGTTGCGCTTTGGGAAATAAGCATTCATAACAAGCTGAATCACCATCAATCATAAAGAGCTGACCTTGAAAACCAATCGCAGAAGCGCTAATCAATGGAACATGCAGCTGGGTACAAATGTGGTTCACCAGATAACGGGTGGTAAAGTTATCACAACCATCTAAAACTAAATCCTGCTGAGCAATCAAAGCTTGCGCATTATTTTCATCCAATTTACTGATATAACTTTCTACTTGGATAAAAGGATTAATTGTTTGCAATCTCTTGGCCAATATCTCTGCTTTATAAAATCCTACATCTTGCTCAACATAAGCAATTTGTCTTTGTAAATTACTCATTTCAATTGTATCAGCATCAATCAGACTAATTTTCCCAATACCTGCACGTGCCAACAATTCGGCAGTGGTACACCCTATTCCACCGCAACCAACAATCAGTACATTGGCGAGTTTTAATTTTTCCTGTGCCTCAATATCCCAACCATCAAGTAAAATTTGACGAGAATAGAGATGCATTTCAGATTCGGTAAGTTCTAGATCATGTTCAAGCATTGGTGGATAAACTTTTCAATTTTAAACAGTATAAAGTAAAAACTTTATAGATGAGAAATAACTAAAAATAAGCTTCAATCCTTGTGATTAAGCTTTATCAATTAGCTCAATGTTTTCAACAGCCCATTCGCAAGTGCATTAGGATATGGACCAACCCAGAATACTTTCAGAATTAAACTGATTCATTTTCTATAAATTATATTTTTATGATATTTATTCTCAAAATTCATTCAAATATTGAAAAAATATAAAAATCAATCTACATTAATACAGAAAATTTTTTCAAGCTGGATAAAAATATGGAATTGGATCGTTACGACAAACAAATTTTAGAAATTTTAACTCATGAAGACATCAATCTAAATGAATTGTCAGAACGTATTAACCTATCTGTAAGTTCTGTTCATCGTCGTATCAAACACTTGATCGAAACCGATATCATGACCAATCTAAAGCGTGATATTAATTTTGAAAAGTTAGGCTTTAAATTACATGTCATTTTACAAATTTCCCTAAGTAAACATGACACAGATACCTTTGCTAAATTTTTAGAAGAACTCGAAAACATCCCTGAAGTGATTAACGCCTTTTTAGTGACTGGGCAAACCGCCGATTTCCTTGTCGAAGTGATCGCAAAAGATATGGAGAATTACAGTGAAATTTTACTCAAGCGAATTGGTAAAATTGAGCATGTGGTTGCACTACATTCAAGCTTCGTGATTAAAGAATATAAACATGTGTTTAATTGTACTGGCCTACTCAATCGAATTTAAATTTTGTATTGAACCAGTTTAGCTTTTGCATGGTGCATCCAACCAAATTAAAACCAATAAAGTAAAGCTACTCTCATTGGTCTTAAACATTTATTTTATGATGTTTTAGAAAGGTAGAATTTAGAATCAAAGATATCACATTGTATTTGAATGGATCTTTTTATGAGATTTTATTTAGCTGAAGAATATCAACCCCAATGTAATGCACGGTTTGCGTATTATAAAACTCAAATCAATGCACTTTTAATCAATGCAAAAATTGAGCACATTGGTGCCTCTTCGATTCCCAATGCAATCTCTAAAGGAGATTTAGACATTTATATTGCAGTGGATCAATCTGAATTTAATGATGCAATTCAAAAACTTTATCGATTAAATTTTCAAGAGAAATTAGAAACACTGAGAACAGATCAATTGTGTATGTTGGAATCGCTCAATGGTGATGATGTCGCCTTTCAACTTGTTGTTAATGGTTCTGAATTTGAGTCATTTATTAAATTTAGAGATACACTCAGGCAGTCCTCTAAACTGGTGCAAACTTACAATGATCTAAAAAAGCGTTGTGAAAATTTAGATATGATCGATTACCGAATTGAAAAAAATAAATTTATTTCCTCTGTTTTAAATCAGCAATAAATTTTCTCTCAATAAAAACGCACCCCAAGGTGCGTTTTATCTACTTAAATCAGACTTAACTGTCTAATTCAGCCAATACTTCATCTGTGAATTCAACGTTGGTATATACGTTTTGAACATCATCAAGATCTTCAAACATATCAATCATTTTAACAATGAGTTTTGCTTGATCCACATCAGCGATCAATGCTTTTGTAGATGGACTCATAACCACTTCTGCATTATCTGATTTTAACCCAGCAGCAGTTAATGCATCTTGTACATCACCAAAACTTTCAGGTGTAGTGATTACTAAGATTTCATCTTCGTTCACTTCGATATCTTCAGCTCCAGCTTCCAAAGCCACATCCATGATTTTGTCTTCTAAAGAAACATCTTCAAAAGTAATCTCACCACGTTTGGTAAACAAATATGCCACTGAGCCTGCTGTACCTAAGTTACCATTGGTTTTAGAAAAACAATGACGAACATCAGGCACAGTACGATTAAGGTTATCTGTCATGGTTTCTACAATCACCGCAACACCACCAACACCATAACCTTCATAAGTGACTTCTTTTAAGTCATCGTTGTCTTCACCACCAGCACCACGTTGAATAGCACGGTTGATCGTGTCGCGTGTCATATTCACTGAAAGTGCTTTTTCGACAACAGCACGTAGACGAGGGTTACTTCCCACATCAGGACCGCCAAGTCTTGCTGCTGTGGTTAATTCACGAATATATTTGGTAAAAACTTTACCACGACTTGCATCTTGTTTTGCTTTGCGATGCTTAATATTGGCCCACTTGGAATGACCCGCCATGCGAAATATGCTCCTGTAGATTGGCTTTATGCCATATCAAATTGCGACAATTCTACCATAAGCACTTTTTTATGAGAAAGTGCTTATTTTTTAGATTTAATGCAAATTAAGAATTTTTTGCCTCAGGAATCATAATATCGAGTCCTGTATGTTCTTTATATAGACGTTTAATTTCTGCTAAGTCTTGATCTAGATCTGTTGGGTAAATCTTTCCAAAGATTCCACCTTGTTTTGTTTTTGAGTTTGCATACATCAAAACAATAGGAACACCAGCTGCTTTTGCGATATGCCAAAAACCAGTCCGAATCGGTTTACGAGCTTGCCCACGTTCTGCACGAGTCGCTTCTGGCGCAATCACCAAATTAAATTCGTCATTACTCTGAAATAGATCAACCATTTGTGAAACGACGTCTTTGTTTGACTTACGATCTACAGGAATGCCACCAATTTTTTCTAAAAATTGTTTCAATGGACCTTTAAATAATTCTTTTTTAATTAAAGTATGGATTTTAAGGTCATGAATTTGAAAAATTGCCAATGACAATACTGCATCCATCATGGAGGTATGTTCAAAACCGATGATCACTTGTTTTTTTTCTAATACACTTTGATTAACTTCATAGGACCAACCTGAGAGCTTAAAAGTAAGTTCTCCCAACAACTTTTTCATAACTACCTAACATAATAAAATCAGAATTTGCGAATTGTCCAAGTAAAAGCTTAAAAAGACAATCTCTATTGTGCTTATTTTTTACATTTATATATTTATTTTTGTCATTTTAAACACTTGTTTTGCACACAAAAATAGTCAGTTAAAAATGTAAAATTGTTAAACGCCTTACAGTACATTTAACTCAATTCAAATTCTAAATTAACAATAAAAAATAAATAAATTTAATTTGTATAAAAATTTAATTGATTTTTTCTATCTTGATTAAATCATTTCAAATCCTCTAATCCTAATTACACCCCCAGACGGAAGAGTTTTCAGGTAAAATAATTGCAAAATTTTTATGCTCCTTTTTCGCATAATTGCCTTATTTTTTATTTTGATTTACAGGTGAAAAGCATTTAAATTTATTTAGAAAAGCGATAAAAATAACTCCTTATTAATCATGCTCGATATTCACAAATTTAAATGTATCATCTTATACCGCAATCATCTAAGCAATATTGATGAAGATGGGAATCTTAAACCTCGTAAAAATATTTTACTCTAAAAGAATTACAAGTCACCTTAAATAGATATACTTATTTAAATACATCTTAAGCATACCAATAAATGAGTACCTATGAATAATTTACTGCATATCTATGCATTTTGTGTAATCTTACTTTTTCTTAAAATGCTTGCAATCTCTTGTTATCAAGGATTTCACCGTATTAAGAATAAAGCGTTTAAAAATACCGAAGACGCTAATTTTGTCAGTGTAAAAGTTAGGCCAGAAGACTTGCCGCTGGTAGTTAGAGCGAGTCAAGCTTGGACAAATGATTTAGAAAATATTCCCGTGTTTTGGGTGCTTGGAGCGCTTTGTATTGCATTAAACCTAAACAGTGATTTTATTGTCTGGGTATTTTGTATTTTTACGATTGCAAGATTCACACATACAGTCACCTATCTCAGTGCAATTCAACCATGGCGCAGTATTTCTTATGCTGTTGGAATAATCTGCCTCATTCTTTTGGCAATTAAAATCGTGATGAGATGTATTGGATTTTAAATAAATGCAAATCAATAGGCATTTATTTATCATTTTCTATTTTAGTTTAAGTTGTATTTTAGATCTTGAAAAATAATAAAATTTATATCGACAATTAATTAAAAAGATTTCATGAATAATAATTAAATTTAGATTTTCTAATTTATCCTGTAATTTTTTTAATATAATTAAGAGTAAAGTAAATTTATCAAAAAGTAAAACTATGTCACTATTTTGTAATACTTTATTTATATAAAAAATATACCTACAAATACATTTTTTTTAAACAACTCTATGATTTTATGTTTTTTATAATACTTTTCAACCATTATTTATTAGCTTTTAAGTCTTAATGCTATTTCTAAATTAGAGTTTTTACTCTACTTATTGGTTGTTTTATGTAATTTTAATAGTCTCATTTGTCAAGAAGACAGTGATTGTATTTAAAAAGGATGAATTCAAGTGAAAACAAAAAAGATCTTTCAAAAAGTCATAGTTACAACCTCACTATTTTGTATTGCGGGAATCAGCCAAGCTGAAGATTTTAAACGCTTCTCGGTTTCTTCAGGTTGGTTGCATATGTCATCAATGGGGAAAGCACAACCTTTTAGAATCAATACTTCTGTAGGTGATGGTACTAAAGCTTCCGTAGGTGTAATTTCAGGGAAAACCATTTTAGATAATGTTGATCAATCTCGCATTGATGCGATGGACCCCAACCTAATTAGCTTACTCAATGCACCCAGTAATGAAGAAGGACGCTATTTATTTGATGACCTGCTAGATGTAATCATGGCAGAAGATCCAACCTTAATAGACCAATTAACAGGAATTGCTGAAATCGATGGAATTGCCCACTGGTCAGCAGATGCTGGTTTGGAAGTTGAAGATGTAGACACGCTAGGTATGATGTTTACTTATAATGTCACAGACAATGTTGCCGTTCAATTGATTGCTGGGATTCCCCCAAAAGTTGACTTAAAAGGTAAAGGAACTGTCTATGCACCTTTTTCAGCGACTTCACAACCACTTCAGGGCCTAGTGGGCGATTTATATTTAAAAAACAATCTTTTAATTACAGATTTGGATAGTTATGACACTGCCGCATCTGCTAGAGCTTGGACGCCTGCAATACAAGCACAGTACTATTTTGGTAAATCTGGTGTCAATAAGTTCAGACCATTTGTAGGTGCTGGTTTAATGTATGCCTACTTCAACGATATCGAAATCAATTCAGGAATTGAAAATGATTTGATACGTGCTGGACATATGATTCAAAATATTCATGATGGTAAAGCTGGGGCTTCTTTGGAGGGAAAACCATCGAGCGGCAATATGAAAGTTAAAGTAGATGCTACTGATACCATTGCGCCCATTGTTACAGCTGGTTTTACCTATGACTTTAAACAAAACTGGTTTGCAACTGCCTCTATTTCTTATGCAAAGTTAGACAATACGGCAACCATTACTGTCCTTAATACCAATAACAATGCCAAGCTTATTCAGGCTAAAACTAAAATTGAGATCGATCCACTGATCACTTACCTTGGTGTAGGTTATCGTTTCTAAGCCTATCTGTTAGAACTTGAAGCCATTACAGCAACTTAAAATACTGTAATGGCTTCATTTATAATTAATTTCAAAAATAACCATGTATAAAATTTAATTCATTAAGTAATTATTTTGACTGTCTTGTAGCCTTTTCATTTCAGACCAAGACTCACCCAAATATTTCATATAAGGTAAATATTCAAATCACATTTCAATAGGAAAGTATCAAATGACTTCTATCAATGTTGAAAGTATTAAGAATCATGCCGATGTTATTGCGTCTTGTGGAACCAAAGTTGGTGAGGTAGATCACCTTGTTGGTGCAGAGCAAATCAAGCTAACCAAACATGGAGATGGACATCATCATCTTATACCAACATCTTGGGTTGGTGAGATAAAAGGCGAAAAAGTTATCTTAACTAAAGATTCTCAAGAGGTTAAAGACACTTGGCTAGAAGTATAGATTTGGCCGATTACAACCGAGTTATATTCAATTTTATATGTGTTTCATTGTACAGTAGATTGACACTTATTTGATATAAAACGCTCAATGAATTTCATCGAGCGTTTTATATTTGATTAAACCTTATTTTTAAGACTTTCGTGTCCTCATCCAATCTCAATTGGCGCTGTCTTTCATCTTCATTGATAAGGTCAAACCGGTTCTCCAAGTATTGAATTTCCTATTGATATTTTGCAAAAATGCAAAAAACATAAAGTTTAGAGCTGAACCTAAAACATTTTTATCTACTTGACCTGTGAATTTCTGATAGATCGCCATGCCGAGCGCACAAAAGGTTAAAACCATAAACATAGAGAAGCTAAATTTTAAAAAATTATCGAAGCTTTTTCCTTTAAACATAATCAAGAATACATATCATTATCATTTTTTAGCTTGTTATAGGAGATAGAAACAAATTTTCAAGTGATCCGTATTAATTTTGAACTAATAACGAGCAGCTATTTTTCTGACTTAGAATCTTCTTCAATCATTGTATTTAGATCCGCATGCAGGTCTAAGAATTTACTTTTACGTCTGTCTAAGTCAATTATACTTAATATTTGCCCTGTTTACATTTTGATATATTTTCCATTCTAGAAATTATGAGTAGCAATTGATAATGACTAACGGCTTAATATTTAAAAATAATACCCATAAATAATCCTATATAAGTTTTAAAAAACATCTTTATAACGCTATTATCTAATTTTTCAAAGTTAGCAGTTTATCTAACAAATAAAAAAATCCACCGAAGTGGATTTAAGCAGTTAAGAGTGGTGGGATTTTCTCCCACCTCCATCCTGCTTATTTACGGTCGCCCAAGCAATACGTTCCGCATCTTCATCCGAACGACCTTGTTTTTTCTCACTTTCATAAATATGTTGGGCTTGTCTTTTCTGCTTTGCAGTATATGCAGATTTATCTCCTACAGGCATAATCACTTCTCCATATAACGATAAATAATAGATATAAACATAGTTTTTATAGCATGGATTATTTTATTCGCTGTTTAGTGTTGTAAGTACTTGTGAATTTAAGTCATGCTTATTTATTTTTAATCAATATAGAATATCAATTAACACTATGTTTTTTATTTTTAAAATAACTAGCCCTTATTTTAAAGTATCATTTCATTCAATACTTAAAATTTCATTCAATCCACACTGCTCACTTTTTAACAACATTTATTCACACAGTAGTACTGAGATTAGTCCACCATATAAATTAATCACTTGATAAATCTTAGAGGTTAATATGCAACATGATAACAACCCATCAACCGCTCAAGAAAGGTCAGAAAAAGCACAAGAAAAGCGTAGGATCCCTAAATATATTTTACTCTTGGTGGGTCTATTTTTGCTTGCGATTGCGATCTATATGCTTGCGAGTTGGCAAGGCTAAGTTAGCGTAATTTTTAGCTATTTTTATAAGCTTAGCATTTTAGAAGTGCTTAAATTAAACTAAGAAAAGCAAGGTGTTTCCTTGCTTTTCTAATAGTGAATTAATTGAAATACTATTAAAATAAAAAATCTTTAATTAAGATTCTAATCACAATTTCAATACCACCCTTTTTAAAACGTTCTATTTTTGAATGTATAACCCATGATTGATTTTGATTTAAGAAACTTTAAATTGGAGTAATTTATAAAAGCTTCGTTTGCTGTAGCAACTGTAGACTTTTCCTCTCGATATTTATAAGTTTTATAGTTGGTATTCACACCTACAACAAAGCCAATCAACTCATTGACTCGATAAATCGTATAACTAGGCTCCGATTGATCAATAAATGTCTTTGTCAGCTTTACTCTTGGTGTTGACCTATATAGAATCACTAGCTGTCGCAATGCTAAATACTATATCAAGCTATTCTCTACAGTCTAATTGTAAAAAAAACTTGATAAACTCTAAAATCTTAGATAGTATTGCTGACGTTCCAAGTAGTTGATAATTAATCAATTCACTTGATAAAGGGCCTGTAGCTCAGTTGGTTAGAGCAGCGGACTCATAATCCGTTGGTCCCCAGTTCAAGTCTGGGCGGGCCCACCAAATAAGACAACCACTTAGGTGCATTAATCCTAAGTGGTTTTTTAATATATAAACTAACCTTACTACTACATAAAACAATTTGTTAGATTTTATCAATGAGAATGTGATGGTTAAGCTAAGTGGTCAGTTGATCTGTGTTTCTGAACAAGAATTAAATATTATAATTAAGTTTCTTCCAGAACATATCAAATTAACCAGACAAGAAGAAGGTTGTGTTTCTTTTGAGGTCAAACAAACTCCAAATCCCTTAATTTGGGATGTTCATGAAGTTTTTGAGAATCGACAAAGTTTTGAAAAACATCAACGTAGAATATCAGGTTCTGTGTGGGGAATTAAAACCCAAAATATTCAAAGATTATATGAAATAACCCTCGATTAAAGGGCTATCTCAAAAGTTTAAACTTTGCTTAGCCTGCTCTATTCACTTATTCCAACTCTTTTAATATCGCCTCATTAAAGGCAGGAATATCATCTGGACTACGCGATGTAATGAGTACCCATCCACCCGTATTACAACGATGAACTTCTTCATCTATCCAGTTTGCACCTGCATTCTCTAGATCGATACGAATACTTTTATATGAAGTCAAATTTTTCTCTTTAATTCTTTCTGCATTGATTAAAGCCCATGGTCCATGACATATGGCAGCAATCGGTTTCTTATGGTCAGTAAAGGATTGAATGATTTTCTTAGCATTCTCATCAATTCTCAATTGATCGGCATTGACCGTTCCCCCTGGAATAACCAGCAAATCATAATCACTTGGATCTACTTTTTCCAAAATCGCATGCGGACTATATGACACCGATTTTTCATCATCATGAACAACGGTTCGTACATCGTTTAATTCAATTGCAGCGTGTATGCTTTCTATGCCTTTGCTCGTCAAAAAGTCCAAAGGTTTTTTAAGCTCATCATGCTCAACGCCAGAATTGGAAGTGATGAATAGTACTTTTTTAGTCATTTTCTTACTCCAACAATACGGTATATTTCAAGCTAACAAAAAATGCGATTGTACATGTACAAGTTTTAGCTTCTTATTGTTAAATGTTTTAGGATATTGTTTTAAGGCTTGTTATATATCCTTTTTATTTTTTTTAATCTATAAATAATCGAAAACCGCATTAAGCAGTCTATGTATCAAAAGATCAAATATCGCAATAACAAAAACCACAGCAAAAACCAAAAATTATTCATTCAAAAATGGCATAACTATTGCTTTTTCAAGTGACCTTTTATTTATGAATCTCCTCAATGAAGCTTATTAAACGCTCTTTATTTTTACAAGTAATGATTGCATTGGTGATTGGTTGTTTATTTGGTTACTTTTTGCCTGATATTGCGATCAATTTTCAAGTGCTTGGTAATGGCTTTGTCAAACTTGTCAAAATGCTGATTGCACCGCTTATATTCTGCGTCATTGTTTTAGGAATTTATGGTGCAGGAGACTTAAAAAAAGCTGGGAAAGTGGGAATAAAAACGCTGATTTATTTTGAAATCATGACCACTATCGCTTTAATTTTAGGATTAGCCGCAGCCTACATATTTAAACCTGGACATGGAATGCACGTGGATATTTCGACTTTAGATGCGTCCCAAATGACCAAGTACAATGAAAATATCCATGCAGTTACAGGTGTATCTGATTTCTTTTTAAATATGATTCCTCAGACTGCGGTAGGTGCATTCACAGGGAATGATATTCTGCAAGTGGTTGTCTTTTCAATTTTATTTGGCGTTGCATTATCTATGCTGTCTAAAGATGTCAGTGATCCTGTCGCCTCTTTTATTGACAAAATATCTCAAGTTATTTTTAAAATCATGTCCATCATCATCAAACTGGCCCCTATAGGCGTTTTTGGTGCAATTTCTTTTACCGTGGCAAAATTTGGAATAGAAACTTTACTTAATTTGGGCTATTTAGTCTTAATTTATTATGCAACTGTGATTTTCTTTGTGATCGTCATACTTGGTCTGGTATTAAGACTCTTAGGTTTCAATATTTTTAAGCTCATTCGCTATTTTAGAGAGGAAATCACCATTGTATGTGGCACATCATCTTCTGATTCGGTATTACCGCAAGTGATGTATAAACTAAAAAAATTAGGGATAAAAGACTCCACTGTAAGCCTAGTCATTCCGTCGGGTTACTCTTTTAACTTAGATGGCTTTTCAATTTATCTCACCCTTGCTGTTGTATTTATCGCGCAAGCGACAGGGGTTCACCTCACAATTTCAGACCTCATCATGATTCTTTTAATCACCTTATTTACCTCAAAAGGAGCACATGGCATTCCTGCATCAGCGATCGTTGTACTTGCTGCGACTTTATCCAGCTTTCCTGTTATCCCGGCGATTGGCTTGGTATTGATCCTTTCAGTGGATTGGCTGATTGGTATTTTAAGAGCAGTAAGCAACTTGATTGGTAATTGTGTCGCAACTTTAGTGATTGGTGTATGGGAAAATGATGTTGATAAGAAACGTGTACATCAAATGTTAGATGATCCGAACTGGGCAAAAAATGAATTGGGAAATTAAAACGCAATTAACACATAGTGGGGAAAAATTAGAGTTTTATTCTGTAGCAAAACCAATGCACTACATAACCAACGCACTATTAGCAACACAATACGCTTTAGATAAAATCCTTTAACGCTATCTTAAGCACACATATTTCATCATAAGCCATTTCAGCATTGAGTCACTGAAATGGTTTTTTATGAATCATGGCATTTCCTTAAATTAAAGTCCTCAATCAAAGACCATTCCAGAAAACATAAGGAAATGAATCATTCGCATTATTTGGGCTGATGGTGAAAACCATAATAAAGGACTCAAGTCTGGAAGAGCTGCACTAAACCTTTTACTCCGAGGATTAGTGATTAAAGTAAATCAATAAAAATTCTGATTGCCATGCGTACACGGATTAAATTGAAACTCGATATTCAGAATAAAGTCAGAAAACTAGGATCGATATCCCTATTGATGACTTCAATTTAAGATCGTTTTTAGCTTAAACCTATCCTGATTTTAACCATGTACCTTTTGTCTTCTATGCGATAAATTAACCCTAATTCACAATTTTCGAGGTTCTTTTGAACTGGAATAATATAGAGATTCATTTTTCTCAAGTTGTTTTAAAACCATTTACACCTTTAGATGCTGATGAGGTATTTCAGTATATTACTCCCACCTTGACACGATATATGACTTGGGATCCACCGCAAAGCCGTCAAGAGTTTGATGAGATCTGGCATAAATGGCTAGAGAATATTAAAGATGGGAATGAGTTAATTTTCGTTGTCAGACACATTGTTAATCATGAGTTTCTTGGCCAGGCAGGACTGCATCAAATACAAACGGAAACACCTGAATTAGGCATTTGGATTCGAGAAGATCGACATAAGTCAGGATTTGGTAAAGATGCGGTAACAAGCATGGTTCATTGGGCTTCTGTTAACTTGAGTTTTAAAAATTTTATTTATCCTGTAGCTGTCGAAAATTATGCCAGTCGCCATATCGCGGAATCTTTAGGTGGGATTATTTCTGAGTATAAAAAGAAACCTAAATATGATTCTGTAAGTTATGCTATTCCTCCTCATACTCAATAATACCAATGGATAGCTTGAATTGTTTATGATTTATTGATGCAGGATGCCGAGCATCTTTGCAGTTTTATAGTCAACTCTCGCGGTAATGGTGGCATTTTCAAGTAAAAGCCGATACGATAATGAGAATTATTGTTATTTATATGGAATAAATCATGGCGCTGAATGCACATCGCACTTTTATTCAAGTGAAAGAGAAAATATATCTAGGTCCAAACTATATCCGTATTATTTTTGACTGTGCAGATGTAGAGAAATTCAAACACACCTGTATTGGTGATAACAATAAAATTTTTATTCCAAGGCATGATCAAACCACAATAGAAATTCCCGATTTTGATTTTGATCAGCGTAAATGGATCGTCAATAATCCTGAGATGATGCCAGAAATTCGGACTTATACCCATCGCGATATTGATTTAGTCAATAAAACCCTAACCATCGAGTTTGCAATGCATGGTACAGATACTGTGGCTTGTCACTGGGCAGATCGTGCCCAACCAGGGGATCAAATTGGTATAACCATGTCTACTGCCGCTAAAAATTCAATCCCTACAGGACTGAATCATTATCTCATTATTACTGATGGGACTGGGCTTGCAGTCACTCAAGCGATCTTAGAGAAATTAACAGTTGATGCCAAAGTATATGTCATTGCCGAAGTGGCAACTGTAGAAGATCAAATCGAACTGCATACACAAGCTAATTTAGAGCAAATATGGCTGTTCAATCCGCAGCCGCTTAAGCAAAGTTTATTGGCTGACGAGTTGCTACGCCATCCTGAATTTATTAATCTACCAGCAAGCCGTTTTGCACATATTACCGCTGAACTACAAGCTGTTCGCGCATGTCGTAACATCTTAAGAAAGCAAAGTGATTGGGGCAAAAAAGATTGTTATGCTTGTTCTTATTGGCAGATTGGGAAAGCAGATAATGAGCGACAGTCTAAAGTGATAGATGATTAAGCTCAAAGTGAATAAATGATCAATCCCAATATATAATTGGTATTATTTCAGGTAAAACTTCTAAAACCTTATAAACTAGTATTTATAAGGTTTTTAATTCCGAAAAAACTCAATTGAAAAGAACACGAGTCTTTGAAATATAAAATAATTAGAGAATCTGGTCATGTCTCTAAAAACTAAAGAAATTTCAAATTCCTTCATGAATGTAATGGAGAAAGCCAGTAAAACATCGAGACCAAACTCGTATTATCTAGGCCACAATACAGTTCATATTGTTGATTTAAAAACATTTAAATCGTTTTCTCATTCATATAACGCCAATATCGCTTTGGTACATATTGAATATGCAGTTTAATGTTTTTCCGCGCTGAAATATTTACACTGTTAAAATAATCTTTCCAAAGCTGATCATATAGAACCTCTTGATGATCTAATTCAACACTAAACTCCTGACTAGAGCCTTGACGAATATTTTGATCAATGTCTAAGACATTCATATTGACATGGTGAACCTGTTTTAAATCATAGTAGATACCAAAATTTCGTTTTTCATCATAAATAAGCCAGCGCTGGTCTTGATATCTGGATTTAAAATGCTTTTCGATCAAAGGCAAAACATTGAAATCTGGCTTAACCAAGCTTAAAAATAATTCATCTTTACATTTTTTAAAGCGAACAAAAGCTTCCATACGGTGCTTTTCTCTTCCCACTTGTTTGGCCCACTTTGACAGTGCCAAAACATCTGGATGACCATAATCACGGTCAATCGCTTTTTGAGCGAAGAATGCATAAACACTAAAATTAAACAGATGTTGAAAAGCATCTTCCTGTTCAGATAAAAAAGTATAGTAAAAATTACGTAAACCACTTGCTGAAACTTTTAACTTTAGGCCTTGCCAAACTCTATTGGCTTGGTCGTCATTAGATTCAACAAAAATCGTTTCATCAAATAAAGCCGATTGAGTGTTGTTTTCACTTGAGACAAAGACATCAAACTCTTTGAATTGAAATGCACGAAATACACAACACAAAATCCCGGTCATGGTCCCATCAAAAATATATTTCGCCATTTAGAATAATAAATCCAACTGGGGTGAAAGTTGTTGAGTATATTTTGAATGCCCTGTCTGTAATATTTTCTGGCGAATTTGGCTGGGTAATTGATCTTTTAAAAATGGCGGGGTATCTGCACAACGAATAAAATGCATTGCCCTATTATAAGCAATACCCAATTTTTTGATTTGATCAATATGAATTTTACCAAAGCGACGTGCTTGAACAATTTTTTTAGCTGAACGCACCCCAATTCCTGGGACTCTTAAGATCATTCGATAATCAGCTTGATTGATATCGATAGGAAATTGTTCAGGATGACGTAGCGCCCAACTTAGTTTGGGGTCGATATCTAAGTCTAAATTTGGATGCTGTGCATTAACAATTTCAGTCGCTTCAAAGCCATAAAATCGCATTAACCAATCAGATTGATACAATCTATTTTCACGCAGCAATGGCGGTGCTGAACCCACCGAAGGCAATGCTTTTTCTTCATCATTAATCGGAATATAGCCCGAAAAATATACCCGTTTTAGTTTAAATTCTTTGTAGTGACGATCAGCCATTAAGATAATATCCTGATCCGTTTCATTATGTGCGCCCACCACCATTTGAGTTGTTTGCCCTGCTGGGACAAACTTCGGCACAGTTTTTATAATCTTTCTTTCATCTTTAAATTGAATCAAACGATCGCGAATAATACCCAAATCTTTTTGCACTTCATCATGGGTTTTTTCAGGGGCAAACTTTTTAAGACCTTCAGCAGTAGGCATTTCTAAATTGATACTCATCCGATCTACATAAAGCCCTGCCTCATGGATAATCTCCTGTGAAGCACCTGGAATCGTTTTAAGATGAATATAGCCATTAAAGTTTTCTTCTAATCGTAGCTTTTTAACGACTTGTAGCATGCGCTCCATGGTATAGTCTGCTGACTTAAAAATTCCTGAACTTAGAAAAAGGCCTTCGATATAATTTCTTCTATAAAAATTAATGGTTAAATCAACAACTTCTTGTACCGTAAAAGCAGCTCGTTTGACATCATTAGAACGGCGAGAAACACAATATGAGCAATCAAAAATACACACATTGGAAAATAAGATTTTAAGCAGCGACACACATCGACCATCTTCGGTATAACTATGGCAAATTCCAGCCCCCGTATTGCCTAGCCCACTGTCTTTGTTTTTACGGTTACTGCCACTGGATGAACATGACACATCATACTTCGCAGCATCTGCTAAAATTTGCAGCTTTTCTCTAATACGCTCTGTCATCACTCACACCTAATTTTCCGAATGAACTTTAGTGATTATATAAATTATGAGCGGTCAACAACGGCTATTTCTTTATTGTTGCGACATGAGCTGTCGTATAAATTTAAAGCATTAGGGTCTGTTGACAATTCGTCTATGTTTGCGACTACGTGTGTTTTTTAGGCGATACTAGGCGCGAAATACGATATTTAGTCATTCTAAATGAGTAGTTCGTAACGACGTAGCGGCAAAAAACACGCTAGTCCCGAAGGGTTGTGGCTAAAATTATCTCAGCCTCCGTTATGAAACTCGAAAATAGTCTCGCTATTCTCTTCGTTTCATGCCTTGCCTGCTCAATTTTAACCTACAACGCAAGCCATTTATGAAATGTCTACAGACCCTAAATAGAAATTATTGTGCTAGAAAAACCTACATTATTTGCCCATTCAATTGAATGGGCAAATAACTTAAGCAGAAACAACTACATTTTAAGCTTGAGCAGAAAGTGGAACACCAAATAAACGATCAAAAGACCAATTAAAAATAAAGGTATAAATTGGAATGATAACAATTAAAGCCGCATCTAATAAAAATGCCTCTAGAAAACTAATATTCATCCACCATGCAATCAATGGAATAAGAAAAACCACCAAGGTTAATTGAAATCCGATCGCATGAGCTACACGGCGTTTTACTGTACGTTGACGTAAAGTTTGGCGTTTTTCCCATGCTTCAAAAATTAAGTTATAAATAAAGTTCCAGCTCACAGCAATCGTGGTAATCAGGAAAGCCAAAGGCCCCGTATGGGTTAATTGTGTACCCGAAAGTAGTGCCAGCCCTAAAGAAGAAATACCTAATCCAATGATTTCATAGGTACTTACATAAATTACTCTACGTTTAAGACCTTGCATAAACTTACCCAAACAGATTTTCAAAAAAGCTATTTTAATTTCAGTTATAATAATAGATAAAGACAATAGCTTTCAGTTTGACTGATACCAATTATGAATTTCACCAGCGAAAATATAGAATTATTTGTAAAAGTACTGGATACAGGCTCTTTTTCTGCTGCGGCTCGTGCCTTAAATCGAGTACCATCAGCCGTCAGTATGGGCATCGCAAATATCGAAGCAGAATTAGGCTTACAGCTGTTTGAAAGAACACCCCGCAAAGTGATTCCAACAGCTTCAGCACTTGCCTTAGCCCCACAAGCAAGAATCATCTCAGAACAATTAAAACAATTGAGTAAGCATGCTTATGAACTGTCCTTAGGTTTGGAGAGTACTTTAAAAATAGGTGTTGTATCGGATGTAAACAATCAGAAACTTTTACAATCTATTGATAAACTTGCATTAAAATATCCGCTGCTCAATATCGAAATTATTACTGCACCACAAGATGATATTTTGCATTTACTGTATTCAGAACAAATCACAATTTGTTTAGCGGGTTCAGGGCAACATATCAAAATGCAAGAACATTTGCAGTTGGTCAGCATGGAGGTTGTTGTTGCAACGATATCTGCAAATCATGCCTTGATGAATCAAGCAGTTCATCCTATTTATATCGAGGATTTGGTTAATGTTCGGCAAATTGTTGTCGCGAGTAGTGCGCTTGATATTGCAGATTTGAGATCGGTAATTGCTGCATCTTACTGGCGAACCAATGATCTACAAACGGCGATTGATATGGTTGAGATCGGCTTAGGATGGGGAAATTTTCCATATTCATTGGTTAAGTCACATATTGATGCTGGGCGTTTAATCCAAATTGATTTTAAAAATACCTACAATCAACTTTCTGTTCCGATTTATCTGATTTGGTTAAAAGATAAAGCACTACCTAAAGCATCGCGCGAATTAATCGAGTTAATTAGACAAAGTCTAAATGAACATAACGACTCTTTGAGTAACAGCAATACTCTCTGACTCAGCGCTCGATAGTGATTTTATTTTATCCAGTTTTCATTGTGAATTTATTAGAATTGAATGAAATTCTATAAAAAATTTGACTTGCGAAGCTCAGCACTTACAATACGCCTTTTAGATTTCTAGTATTACCTAAATCATGTCAAACGATCAAATTGAAGCACAAATTGTAGAATTAGACAATTTGCAAGAACACCGTGAAATTGTGACATTTATGCGTAGATCGTCACCGCTCAATACTTCACAACGTACTGCGCTTGAACAACATCGTGATTTAATTTTGGAATACCCTGTCGGCGATTTACGTCAACACTTTGAACATCCTGAACGCCCACTTACGGTAGAAATTGGTTTTGGTATGGGCCGCTCTTTGGTCCTGATGGCAAAAGCCAATCCTGAACGTAATTTTGTTGGAATCGAAGTGCATGTACCTGGTATTGCGCAATGTGTTTATGAAGCAGGAATGGCGGAAGTTAAAAACCTACGTGTTTTAGATGCAGATGCAATTCAAGTTTTACGAGAAATGCCTGACAATAGTATCAATACGGTTCAACTTTATTTCCCTGATCCTTGGCAGAAAAAACGACATTTTAAACGCCGCTTTGTTTCTCATGATCGTATGCCATTGGTTGAAGAAAAACTTGAAATCGGTGGTACATTCCATGCTGCAACAGACTGGGAACCGTACGCTGAATGGATGCTTGATGTTTTAGACAATCGCCCTCGTTTAGAAAACTTAGCAGGCAAAGGCAATAGCTATCCTCGTCCGGACTGGCGTCCACAAACCAAGTTTGAACGTCGTGGTATTGAGGCAGGCCATAAGATTAATGACTTTATTTTTAAGAAAATAAATTAATGATCTAAGAAAACTAGACTGAGTCTACAATTAAATATTATAGGGTTAAATATTAATTATTTAACCCTATTTTTACATCTAAATTTAGGTAATTATTCGAGTTAATTCTTGTTCTAAAAATAATTAATTCAAACAATCAAAACATAAATATAAGACCTCATACGAGCCATAGTATCTACTCAGCGCAAAATTCAGCCGGATAAGAATCAAGAGAACAAATCAGGGCTAAAGGTCAATTAAATAATGGTCATTTTTTGATATTCAAACAAATATTGATAATTGTCAGATCAAAGTCTGAACGACTACAAATTGAAACCGGTTCTAAAACAACATTCTCTACTTGCATGTAATTTTACATCAAGCTCTTTGACTAATACTTTCAGCATTCACTCAGCGTGACTATTATTTTATATGTTGTAATTTAATGACGATAGTTGGTTCATTTTAAAAGATTATTCAGTAAGGATTCTTTTTATACATATAAAGCTACCTTTGGCGCCCTGCTCTTTAACTCCATTAAAAATCGTATTTTGGTTGATTTTAAAAACAAACAAAAACAAACTACCTACCGTTAGGTAGTTTTAATTATACAAACTTGGGTGAAATTTATGCAAGGTCACTTACAGACTCACAAAATGAGTACTTCATTTATCATATTACTCTCACTATTAACTGCTTTAGATGCCTTAGCAATTGATATTTATGTGCCCGCATTTCCAGTGATAGCGACCTCATTACAGGTATCTACCAGTCAAATCCAACAAACATTATCAATTTTTTTAGTAGGTTTAGCTGTTGGCCAAGGCTTATATGGACCATTTCTTGATCGTTTTGGTCGAAGAATTCCATTATTAATTGGTTTAATTATTTTTATTTTGGGTTCTCTGCTCGCAGCAGTCGCAACTTCACTTGAACTATTATTGTTCGCACGCTTTCTTCAAGCCATTGGTGCTGCATCTGGTCTGGTCACACCTAGAGCAATTATTAGCGATATTTGTAATGAGCAAGATGCAGCTCGCCATTTTTCTGTGTTAATGCAAGTCATGATGGTCATTCCAATCATTGCCCCTTTGGTTGGAAGTCAACTTTTGAACTACGGCACATGGCATATTATTTTTTATACATTAGCCTTACTATCTTTTATGTTATTGGTGTGGAGTAGTATATCTGTTCCAGAAACATTAGCTCTTTCGAATAGACAACCCTTAAATCTAAAAAATATTTTCAAAAATTACTATCTTCTATGTAGAAATAAAAGCTATTTCAGTTTTACCCTTGCTGGAGGCTTTCTACTCGGTGGGTTCTTCTTCTACATTAGCAATTCACCCTATATTTTTATTCAACATTACTCAGTCAGCCCTGAACATTATAGTTATCTCTTTGCACTCAATGCACTGTGTTTCATCATCTTTGGTCAGCTTTCAATTTGGTTATTGAATAGAGGATGGTCTGCTTACCAAGTTTTAAAGCTAGGCTCTATTATTTTAATGTTTTTTACACTTATGCTTAGCCTAGTAACGTTACTGTATACACCAAGTTTATGGGCTTACACCCTATTACTGACTGTGGTTATTAGTTCTACAGGGCTTTTATTTGGTAATCTTACAGCACTGACCATGCAACAGGTACAACATCACTTAGCAGGAATCGCTTCAGCTTTAATTGGCTTACTTCAATATAGTTTCGGAGCAGTTATTGGTTTTATTGCCAGTCTTGCAACAGAAAATATCCTCGTCCTTCCTGTAACTTTACTTATATGTGCTTTTTGTATGATTATATTAAATACAATTGCTCATAAAAATGCTTAAAAATAGATAGTGCTAAATATCTAATATTAGATATTTAGCACCTTTTAACCGATTAACACCTCAAGTGCTTTTAAGATCGCATCTAATCTTTTTTTATATTTATCTTTACCACCATAAATGAGCTCACTTTGCAAAGCATCTACAAAACACATGCACAGTCGAGCCAAAGTTGTTGAATCAAACTTCTTGTTTTCTATATTTTCAGGGAATACGTTTTTAAAGATATTCTCCAAATCATCCATAAATATATGCATCGGATCAATCACTTGATCATAAATATGCTGTGGTGGGTTAATGAGCGCATTCATCCAAAATTGTACATCATATGAAGCATCAAATCGTTCACCTATGCTGCAGAAATACGCACAAAGTTGTTGATGAAAATTTTCTCCACCAGTTAATGTATTTTTTGCATAAGTCAGTTCATGATTAATCATAATCGGAATTAGACTCAAATATAAATCATCTTTATTTTTGAAATGTGCATAAATAGAGGGTTTTTTAATGCCAACGTCTTCGGCTATTTCATTCATTGATGTTGCAGTAAAGCCTTGTTTTGCGAATCGCTGCAATGCAATACTTTGAATTTTTTGTGCTGTCACAAATGAAACCTAACAAAAATTTTGCCTATTATATTAAAATTATCATCATTAAAGAAGAATTTAAGCTAAAGTCACCTGACTTCATTTTATAAAGCCATCACTAAAGATATATTCAATAATATATTTTTAATGGAGAGGCTAATTACTTATACATTTTTTGTGCGTAACTGATTGGCTTTAATATTCCACAATTTTGATCAAGCACATGTTCATTACCTCCTAATCTAATAATGGTTTAAAATTCATATACCTAGTTAGATAAGTTAAATGAATGTTAATCAAACCAAATTTTAGTTTGTTTGTTAATTGATCATTCTCATTTTAATCACCCTTTTTAATTAAACTTATAGGCTTGGTCCGAAAGTACTTATCAATACGAAAACCAGCATGTGTATTTTTGATATTTTTTACTTGAAGTAATCAGAATGTGATCATCAATTATTTAAATAAATGATTTTATAATCAAATTTCTACCTATGCTTTAAAAGCACATCATCTTAAAAATTTGACTACAAGGTATAATCTTTACTTCTAAAAACTATAAATATTTCTTTTTTATTCATAAAGATAACATCTATTTTATATATAACTATTCCATTTTTTCATATTTTTATTAATTTAAAATTCTCATTAAGATCGGAGAAATTTCAAAAACACTGGAAAGAAAAATGTTGAATACAGAGGTGGATCAGGAAATTTGAACAACACTTATAAGTGATATTTTGCTCCCCAAATGATGTTATAAACATCAATATATGGAGTATTTTATGGCACGT
>NZ_JBIMCW010000016.1:0-98279 GCF_048552295.1 Acinetobacter legionensis | reverse complement strand
TGCCATAAAATACTCCATATATTGATGTTTATAACATCATTTGGGGAGCAAAATATCACTTATAAGTGTTGTTCAAATTTCCTGATCCACCTCTGAATAAAGAGGCTCACTACAAATAGTGACAGTATACGTGTTGCATCAAAAAGATATTTTTAGAGTTTTTTCATTTAATTCAACTTTAAAAAACCTCATAAGCGGGTTTTTTAATTAATTTATTGATACTTTTAACACACCTAAAGGAATGTATCAGAATGAATAAATTACTATTAATTGGTACTTTGGGGTTATTGCCAGCATTAGGTAATGCAGAGTTGGCCACAAACTCTAAAGGTGAAAAAGTAGAACAAAAGGACAATCAAACTTCGGCTATAGTAAGGCTCACAGATGATGATTATGTTTTAGATGGAAAATATTATGATGTAACACTTAAAGATGGTATTAAAAAAGACGTTATAGTGAATGTATCAACATTTGTAGACCAAAAAGATGGGAAAAAATTAACTAGAGATCAAGCTTTGTTTGGGATCAAAATGACAGAGATTCCAATTCTAGATGGTCTTAAAAATCGACACTCTTATGTTCCAATAAATGTTTATATTTATCAGGTTGGTAATTCAGTAAACATTACTATCGAGTATTTTGCAAAAATTTATGGTGCAAAAAAAATAGGAGCAAATTCTAAAGAATTTACTATAGATCAAAATGGTGAAATTCATATTGTGCAGTAAAGAAATTAAATATCTGGATCAGTTGTTAAAACCTCCCTCGGGAGGTTTTTTTAATGATTTACCTCTATTATATTTGATAATGATTATAATTTTCAGGTAAGAATCATTATTATATACTCGTGTTGATAATGTGCAAGATTCAAGTAATGAATTGGTGTATTTTTTTATCAATTGTTTGAAAACTCAGTAGAATGACTTTGATAAGCACATTGAATAATTAACATAAGAGGGTCGGATTTTGAAAAAAAATATATTTTTAGTCTTAGGTGTTCTTGCTCTGTCAATTAGTGCCCATGCCAATAAAGGTGTAAATGATCTTAACGTATATCCTCCTGTTAAAAAGGATCAAAATAGGAATGTGATTGTCTTAGAGCCAAAAGAAAATGAAGATGATTATAGAGTTTTGATTACAGCTTCTATAGAGGGAATGCAAGATTGCAACACTAAAAGCCGATCAGCTAAGTATACGGAAAAAGTAGTTGAAGGAATGCAATATCCATATTATGAAGTTGGTAAAATTGGTGATGTTGTAACAACTCTGATGGGCTGTTCTGAAATGCCCCAAATGGGTGAAATTCCAATTAATCTGAGCGGTAACACAATTTTACGTTACAACAGTAAACTTCCAATTGTTGTGTATGCTTCGAATGGGATTAAAATAAACTCCAAGATTTTTAAACTCGAAGAGATCAAGAAATCCAAAGTATTAAATGATTAGATATTGAATTTATCATAACCTCCCATCGGAAGGTTTTTTTAATTTAATTCAACCAGTTCGAAAGTACATAGCTCACAATTTCGATTAAAACTAGGCCTATAAAGATCGAAACATATATAGGCATTATGAGATTTTCTGTAGCTTTCTCTGACCTTTCTTGAGTGTGCTCTTCGCTTTTATTAATTAGCATATAAACCTCTAAAAATTTATGAAGTTAGTACTTATATCATGTGCTTATATTTGCGCTACATTGTGAATATATGTAGTGCAATGGTTGTAGGATGAAAGTGTAGAGCGCTCAAATATGCCAGTTGCATTGAGAAGAATTAGGTAAATATTTTAGAGAGTTAATCATTTAATAAACAAAACCTCCCTTGGGATGTTTTTTAATTTAATTCATCCAGCTTGAAAGCATGTAAATCACGATTGCGAGTAAGAATAATCCTATTAAGATCAAAATATATATAGGTATTCTGCGATTTTCTGTAGCTTTCTCTGACCTTTCTTGAGCGCGCTCTTTGCTTTTATTAATTAGCATATTAACCTCTAAAAATTTATGAAGTTGCTACTTATATCGTGTGCTTATATTTGCGCTACATTGTGAATATATGTAGTGCAATGGTTAGTGGATGAAAGATTAGATGGCTCAAATATTGCTTCAATCCAGTCAAGGTTTGAGAGGTTAAGAAGAGTAATAATTTGCGCACTTAGAATATTTCTTTTAAAGTGCTTGTCCAATAGTTTTATGGTTAATTGAATATTTATGAAAATATTAAAAATTTCTGATTTTCCGGACTATTTAGAAATAGCTGCTATTTGGTTTTCACATAAGTGGGATATCCCAGTAGAGATTTATAAAGAAAGCATACAAATATCTATTGATAATAAAGAAACTATTCCTCAATGGTATATAACTTTAGATGACAATCAGAACATTATTGGTGGGTTCGGAGTCATTGATAACGATTTCCATGATAGAAAAGATTTGACGCCAAATTTATGTGCTTTATATGTTGAAGAAGAATATAGAAATCTTAATGTTGCAAGAAAACTATTAGATTTCGCTAAAAGAGATATAGGAGCAATGCATTTTAAGAAGTTATATCTTATTACAGATCATATGACGTTTTATGAAAAATGCGGGTGGGAATTTCTAACTATGGTTAAAGATGAAGACGGTGAATTAGTAAGAATGTATGTTACTGATCTTTTTAGTATGAATTAAAAATTAATATGATAATTTTTTTTCAACGCCAATATCCTAGTCAAAGCTATTTCAGAGTTCAGCGTACCTGAGTGGCTTTGCTGCATTTCATAGACAGTTATAATAAATTTCTTCGAAAGAAATTCAAAAATTACAATTCTGTAATCTTCATCCAAGATAAAGTAATAATTATGTGCTAAAAGTAAGATATTTTTAAAATTTGAGCTTGGACATGGAGCGAAATATTTGTAATTCAACAGCGCACTATGAATCGGATAGCGAAAAAAGCAAAAGCAACTTATTTCCAATATCTGTATTTATACTAGCAATGATTATGTATGCATTCATAGCAACAAAATTCTTGATTGTCGAAACTCCGCATGCTGATAAAGAGCCGACAGTATCTGGTAATACCATGAGTGTTACGTCAAAAAGATATTTCTAAATCCTTCTCATGTACTTCAACTTAAAACCCACTCACCTGAGTGGGTTTGAACATTCCAGATCATCAATAATTTCTAACCTTTAGATAGTTTTTCAACAATAAGTCAAATAAACTATATGAAAATAAGGGGAAATAAATGAAAAAATTATTATTGGGATTGGCAATTGGGTTGCTATCTTTTAGTTCATATTCCAGTGAGCTAAAGTGTTCAGAATCTTACGATATATTTCAGGGAATTATTAGGGGGGCTGTAGAGGTTAGAAGAAGTGGTGATTTAAAACAAATCAAAGCACATAATGAACGCTATGATTACCCAGCTTTATTTAATAAGAATCACCCAGGGCAATTTTATTTGTTTGGCTGGATGGATGAGAGTGAATACGATGAAACACTTAATTCTATCTCTTTTAAGATTAAGAGCGGTAAATCTAAAGGTCATAAAGCAAAACTTCTCAAGCCTAAGGCAGATTTCATTTCTAGTGTTGGTGAGGTATGTATCATTCCCATGTACTACTTCGTAAATATTGATGGGAAACAAGGTATAAGCCTAACTGATGTTTTTTTTGTAAGAGATATTCATAGTAATGAATGGAGGGCGCTAATCTACACTGGAGATGAGCCTGAAGAAGATATTAATGAATTTTTTCCTGATCTCCCTAAGAAAATAAAGGTAAAACTTTCAAAAGCGAAATTATATGATTAAATTTTGATTAGCTCACTTCGGTAGGTTTTTATTGAACCCAGTTTATGAGCAATAAAAAATTTACTTTCCAATGGGATCTATAGAAGGAAACTCAACGCTGACAGCATGTCAATGCCGCTCAAAGCAGCAAGCAGTCGCATGTCCAGTGCTTCCAAAGAAACCATATGATGGACACGCAGCTGATGCAGAAAGATTGATGGAGGGAGTGGCCCTATGAGTGAGGGCTCATTTACTTAATGACCATTATGTTAAATAGTCTTTAATTTAAGCGCGCCACCTCCATCCTCAGGGGACAGCACACCCTTCAAAAACGATCTTGCAGTCGTGACCACAGTCCTCAAGTGCCTGCTGCCGAGCGACCCGCTGGCTCTTCGTAGAAATATAATACCTGCGATTGTTTGGGCCGGCTGCAACTGCAGCGCAGGCATTGACGAACGTCTTCACCATTTGGCAATTTTGCGAACCGCGTGCGGTGCAGTCGGTCACCGCGAGTTGACCCGCTTCCTCTTCTGTTCTGCCTGAGAAAGTCCAGCCCAGTTTCCTATCATCTCCTCTCGCCCAAGCCCCCCACCGGTTGACTGAAGTTCGTGCTGTATCACCCACTCCATGCGCCGGCAGATAAACGCTGTTGTACTGTGGCGTGCCGGGCTGTTGCGCCAATGCAGGCACTGGTAACAACAGGGTAATGACGACCAAGGTTCGATATAGCGCAATCATGTATTACCTCCGTGATTATTGCTCTGTAACTACGGCTTATCCGAAGTTAGTGTTTATATCAATAAATCTTTAGAAGCCATTTCTTAATTTTTCTAAAATAACATAATACAGCTTATGTAAAAACTTAGATAAGTTCTCATATCAAAATGCTATCTTGCCCTAAACTCTTAAAACTTGAGTCAGGGCAGGGCAAAGAAATCACACTTTGGATCATTGATATTGTCACTAAATACAACGAGTGCATTGCTTTGAATGATGAAAAGAATAAGGCCCTTAAATAGGGATTTATCTTTAGGAATAAATTTGGAGTAAAAACCACCAACAAAAATAGACAGTATTAGTCAATACTTTAATGTAATAAAAAATAGTAGTTCACCACTACTTTTGTTTTAAAATAAAGTCGCTATTGATGTTTTGCTATCTATTACATTGAATAACGCTAAATAGCTTTCTTTAAATGATTTTTTCTAAATCAATTTATCTATATAATCAAAGCTGATTAAAGATGGGATAAAAACAAATGAAAAAAATAATCTGTATTCTGGTTCTCAGTTGTAGCGTACTTTCAAGTTTCAGCCATGCCTGTGAATCGACTTCATTAGACTGGGAGAAATTTTATAAAATCTATGATTCAAATAAAAATGGTACTTTTGAACTTAATGAATTTTTAAAGGTTAAAGATTTTGAACCATATTCATGGCCAGATGATAGACGGTTTCAAGGCAAAGATAAAAACATTAAATTATTTAAATATCTAGATGAAAATCAAGATGGAAAACTTGTAGAAGATGAATTTGTCAAAATTTACGGTTTATTCCCTGACCCTTGTGCTAATTGGCCTCATAAAGCTTGGTGGAAATTTTGGTAAGTGATTCAAAATATATATCTTAAGGTGAGTCAGAGTACGACGTTTTGTTTTTATAATGTTTTGCTTTAATAGTGAGGAAATGATGGTAAAATTAAGAAAGAGGATTGAGTTCAATTCGGAAATCGGAAACCTAACTCAGAATAAGTTTTAAACTGTCACAAAAAATCATTAACTATCAAAGTAGTGTGTTACACATAAGTTACACAATACATATCCTAGACAATAAATATTTAATATATATAATGAGTTAAGGCTTTAATTAAACTCCCGCCATCTCCACCAAATTCTTGTTATAAAAAAGCCACTTATATTAAGTGGATTTTTTATTTTCACATTTTTGCTATACATACCATTTTTTGCACCACATTTTTATAAATATGAAAAGGCACTTATTAAGTGAGTGTATTTAGTTTTGCCATCTCTTTCCTGTTTTTTTATCACCATGAATCCATTTTGCATATCGTTTGATTCGCATTTGTAAGCTGCTGTGCAAGGTATTGCAAATGGTTTGCAGTCAGTAGCAGAGTTTGTTATTTTTAATTTTATGCATGTCATTTTAACAGGAAAAGTTGGTCAAAATAGTTTTGTTAGTAGCTTGAGATAAAGCGTTGGTACTACCTTAAGTTATTATTTTGTCACTAATTGAACTAATATTTTATTGAATAATAAGCAATCAAAAATCTGCGTAAATACTGCAAAACTCAATTGGAAATCAGCTTTAGTAATTACTTTGCCTGGTATCTAAATTGCTATATTAATTTTATTTTCAATTGATTAGACTTAAGTAATCCTTAATTTAATATCAAGGTTTACTTTATAAATAGATATGAATATTTTGAATTAGGGAGGCTATTGGTTGTATGAAATATTTATTTTTCTTAGCAATAATAGCATCACTACTCATAATTCTATATAAACCTAGTATTCCTTCAGAAAATAAAAAGAGTAAAGAATTTCCTAGACTAGGGACAGTACTAACGGAATGTCAGGGCATAGACCCACCCAAAGAGCTGGATAAGAAAAAGTATTACGATTACTGTAGTTGCGTTAAGAACTCGGTTGATACACGAAATAAGGAAGAAAAAGAGAAAAGTTGTATTGAAGATTTAAGAAGCGCGAATTAATTGGGCTTATTTAATTGTTCAGCGTAAAGTTTGACAGCTTCAGTGATAATTTTTGCTTGAGACTCTCCAGTAGATCATGAAAGTACTTTGATTTGCTCAACCGTACTTTCATGAAGCTTATAACTTTTGCTCAGAATACCGCGACGCTCATTACTTCTTTGATTAATTTCTGATCTTGATTTGGTCATAAGTATGTCCTAATACGGCTTTGTTGCACAAAGGTGTTGGTAAGGTCTGATTCAGTAATATAATTTCCGAATGAATAAGTCTGCACCTAAAACCTATCGTACAACGAATTGGTCTTCTTACAACCAAGCTTTGGTGAATCGAGGGAATCTCTCGATCTGGTTTGATCCTACTACCCAATGGTATACGCCATTAAAAGGCACACAAGGACGAAATCAAACCTACTCCGATACAGCAATTCAATGCTGTTTGATGATCAAATCTCTATTTCGTTTAACTTTACGAATGACCTCGGGATTTATTTAAAGCCTCATTCAAATTTGTGGTTTAGATTGGGCAGCACCAGATTACTCAACTCTTTGCAGAAGACAAAAGCATATTGATATTGCGATTTGCTATCAAAAAAGCAGTAATGGATTACATCTACTTGTGGATTCTGCTGGTTTAAAGTTTTTAGATGAAGGTTGATGGAAAAGAAAGAAACACCAACCCGAGTATCGTCGCCAATGGCGTCAATTACACATAGAGATAGATGCCAAAACCCTGCAAATACATGCAGTTCAGCTCACAACAAACAATCTCAATGATTCACAGGTACTTGGTGATTTACTTCATCAAATTCCACAAGAAGAACAAATAGACTCAATCTATGCCGATGGTGCTTATGACACTGAGATTTGCTGTCAATTGATTGCATCTAGAAAAGCTCATGTCGTTATTCCACCAAGAAAGAATGCGAAGCTGTGGAAAGATATAAAAACTCATTCACTAGAAAGAAATGAACGATTAAGAACGATTAAGCATTTGGGCAGGACGATATGGAAAAATTGGATAGGCTATCATCGAAGAAGTTTAGTGGAAACTAAGATGCACTGTATCAAACTATTAGGAGATAAACTGACTGCTGGGAACTTCCAAAGCCAAGTGAATGAGATTCACGCACGCGTAGCAGTGCTCAATAAATTTACTAAATTAGGTCGTCCATATACTAGAGTTGTGACTTAAATTTATGTCACTTAGGAAAACTCTAACTTTCAAGACTTTGTGCAACAAGCCGATTAAAACTCAAAAACCCACTCACCCGAGTGGGTTTTCATTGCGACACACATTTAATTCAATAAAAGACATGATAAACCAAACCATCCTAAGGTGGTTTTTAGCTAAGAATTATTTTAAGATTTAGATCAAATAAATATTTCACCTATTAAATTACAAACACGGATGAAACAATTATGACTAAATACAATAGACCGCAGAGCATTCAATATTTTATATCATTAATTTGTGTGGCTCTATTTTCAATTATTATTTCTGGTGCTGCACATGCTGAGGGGAATTGTCCTCCGGGGTATTATCCTGTCGGTGGTCAAGGTGTACAAGGCTGTGCGCCTATTCCCGGTGGTGGTAATGGGGGGTATTCAGGTTCAAGCTCACGTACACCAAGTACAGAAGGCTACGTAGCTTCGAGTACAAATGGCGTTATTGGTTTTGCTACTGCGAAGATTTTCCGTGGAAAGTTGGAAGAAAAAGCATTGCAAGATTGTGAAAAAAAAGGTGGGACTGATTGTAGAATTTGGTTCACTTATGATGACAATCATTGTGCGACTGTAGGGCAAGCGGTTGGGACAAATAAATTATATAAAGCTAGAACAACAGCAGGAGAAGTAAGTGATGTTGTTCCTATGTTGGTTCCTGGTAGTAGAAAAGCTTTGGGGCGGAAAAAAGTTTTAGAGGCATGTAGTTATGATGGCTTTCCTGAGAGTCAATGCAAAATTATTTATGAAGATTGCCGTAGACTCAATCTTCCATAAGATTTTTTTTTGTGATTAAAATATGAAATGCAAAGCTTGGGAATAAGGATTCGGAATCGAGCTAATATGATTTTTTAGGATAACAAAAACTACTTTCGGGTAGTTTTTGTTTAATGGATGATTCTAGCTTGGTACTGAAAATACCTGCTATTTCGTATAGGAATCATTTTGTTAATGGAGGAAGTTTCGAGCTAGGGTGATCAAATTTTGTATTGTTTCTTTCTTATGCTTTAATATCAACGTAATGGGCAGAGGAGTAGTGCTACAAACATTAGAGCGGACTTTACCTGATTCTGTCTATGACCCATATAATTATGAATTAAGTAAAGATACAGATTTTAAAAAATTGAATCCTGAGCAACAGGCTAATATTGTAGCTGATTATTTTGGATTAATTGAAGGATATAATCAGATTAATTTCAGTTTAGCTTGGCGAAATCATAAAGCTGATAATTCACAATATATAAGACAGGTAATGCAACCGATTATAAGTAATCCTTCAGGATATACATTGGTTTCTAATTCTACTCCGACTCCACTAGTTCCTTTAATTTTTTTAATTTACTGAATTATCATCTCATGAAAAATATTAATATATTAAGTGTTTTTTTTATATCAATAATATTAATTGGTTGTAAAGAGAAACGTGTAGCTGATTTCCAATATGAAATATTAGAAGATAATAGCATTTGTTCATTAAAACCCCAAGAAGTTTATGATTCTAATGAATTTTCAATGTTTGACACATCATTTAAAAATGAAAGTGGAAGTTTCAATGATGAATTATCAAACAAAATATATGCACAAAGTTTAGAAAATTTATCTAATAAAGATAGTAAGTATATTTTTTGCTTTTCAAAAGATATGCTTATGTCAAATTATTTAGAGACTCAGATCCGTATTGAGTTAAAAAAAGGAAAATCCTTTAGACAATATGAATTTATAAATTACTTCTGTCTAAGTAAAAAAAATTCAATTATGAATTTCAATAGTCGGGATAAGAGTATACAAGAATGCCAATAATTCGGATTTCCGTAAAATTGCCATAATACAGGTGACTTGAAATCTTACTTTCAACATCTATATCTTAGCCAAAGCAGTTTTATAATTCACTATGCTGAAATAGTTTTACCGAATAAGTCGTAAGTTTTCAGAAATGGGCTTTGATTTGTTTATCTGCCGTTCTGCATCGTATTTTTTGCTGTTCTATAGGTAAACCAATGAGTTCATCATAAGCATTCATTACCTGTTCATCTGTAGGCTCAATCTGTTCACGGGAAACTTTACATTTCTTTTGATTTTTTAAAAACAAAGCACTTAAGCTTTTTCCGTAAGTTGAATTTTCATCTTTATCACAAAGACTACTAAGAGCAACTAAACGAGCAAATTTTAATTGTTGAGCTTGGATTTGACATAATGATTTGGATTTTGGCAACTCAGCCCAAGTTTCACCACTAATTAAGAGGAAGAGAAGTAGGAATTTTTTCATTTTTTGATCCTTTATTTTGTTTATTCAATGATAGATTTTTTATTGGAAAGAAAATTTCTAACTTTATCTTGTTTTTGAATTAACACATAAGGCGAGTTAATACCAAGATATAAAAGAGTCAAAATATAGTTTTAAAAAGTTTGAAGGCGAAAGTGGCTAAGGTTTAAGTGGATGTATTGCAATTGCTTTAAAAATAGCTGCCTTATTCAAATTGCATTATGCTGATGTCATCAACACATTTAATATCTTATGCCGATTTTTATAAGTTTTATCAACATATCTATATATACGTGTCGAATTTTTCATTAAATATCGACATGAGGCTTTACGGATTTTACCCTTTGACTTCGATATTGAAGTGGGATGTAAAAAGAGGGAAAGATTTATATGTATTAGCTCAAATTTGAGCTGGCAGTTCCCTTTTTAGGGAATATCTGTTTTATTTTGGGGGGAAGTATTCTGATCATAAGTGATGCTATGCTTGGTCTACGCTTTTTTCGCCCGAATTTTATCTGGTGATTGAATGCCGATTTTAGCAATATTGTGATTTATCTTAGAACAATAGCAAAAATCTCCGGTGACTCGGTCTCATTTTTCCTTTTAATCTTTCAATCCTTATGTAAATGGGGTGTTGTGATTTGTTTCGTATTATTTTTGAATTTGTAGGTTCTGTTATACTCAGCTCGCAAATCTTTCCTTAAAAGGGGAAGTAATGAAAGTGTATCACCAATTTGTTTACTAATTTTTTGGTCTGTGGCGATTAGCATAGTATGCATTTGACAGGTGTTGGTTGGAAGTTTCGACTCTAACGCGCTGTTCTGGTATATCGTTCTCTATCATTATTGTGCTGTATATGTTTGGCTCAGCCAATACACTTAAAGAGGACCAATTTAGTCCTATAGCAATGCAAGTGATAAAGACATTAACTCAGTCATCACATAACTGAAAAAATCTGAAACATTTTAATTGGGTAAATAACTTTTGTTTTTCATTTTCTATTCAAATATTTATTTTCATTGATTTAGCGATGGAAAGACGTAGATGAATAAGAGGTGGATCAGGAAATTTGAACAACACTTATAAGTGATATTTTGCTCCCCAAATGATGTTATAAACATCAATATATGGAGTATTTTATGGCACGTAGACCAAGAAGAAATCATTCAAATGATTTTAAAGCTAAGGTAGCACTTGCTGCGATTAAAGCAGAAAAAACACTTGCTGAATTGAGTGCTGAATTTGATGTTCATCAAAACCAAATTATCGACTGGAAAAATCAACTGATTTCAGCTTCCTCGCAAGCTTTCGATCAATCAAAAGCTCCAACAGAACCACCCTTAGTTGGTATTCATAAAATAAAAGAGCTGTTATTTATATAACAGCTTTTTTATTTAAATATTAAAAAATTAATAGAAGATAATTTATCAAATCCAGATATACATTATAGTGATTTGGGTAGTGCTGCTACAATTTATAAAAAAAGTATGATTTTTTAATAAGCACTAATATTAATGATTCAAAAATATCCCCAACTTCACAAAAGTCGAATACTAATGTAGTCATGATTAATCCTGATGCAGAAAAATCCACACAATTTCCTCTAGCCCCTAGATATGAGAGCAAGTAATTATGAATGATTTTAAATGTAAACTAGAGCAATATATTGATGATAATGTTTATCAAAGGAATGGTTTGTTTTTTTCAAATTCAGCAATAGTGAATATTGAGATTGATTATGAAAATATATTTAAGTATAAGGGGTTTGACGATGCATTAATTGTTTATAAAGAGTTATTTGAAAGTACAAAGAAAGATGGAAGATTTTTAATTTTTACTGCTTTAAATGGATATGCTGATGAAGGGTGCTGGGATGGTGTAGAAGTAAAACATCTAACGAATGATATTATCTGGGATTTAGAGATTGGAAGTATTAATTATAGATTTATTTTTAATAAGGAAAAATATTTTAATGGAATAAATGAAATTAGAAATGAGATTATGAATTTGGATTCTTCGATAGTTTTAGAGCCTAAAAATGTTATATATCCATTGGATTGGTCTGAAAGTTAATATTTTACTATATTAGAACTGTACTCAGATTATTCAAGAGCAGAAGGATTTACCGCAGAATGCTGAAATTATCGGAAAAATGACAGCCGCAGGTGTAACAAGCTTAGGTGTTGCGACGGCTTCTTTAGCAAGTGGGGATCAAAATATAGGGTAGGCATTTCAAACATTATGGAGGAGAGTTCAAAAAGCTAGGAGTTACGAATGAACAAAAGTATTTAAACTTAAGTAGAGAAATTATCAAAAGTGGTGAAAAAGTTGAGTACAATTATAATGGTCAAATTAGGACAGGATATGTAGCTTATATTGGTAATGATTCAAAAGGTAAAGCAAAATTTGCTTTGGTTGGTACAAATGCTCAAGGGCAGATAACAACTCTTCATACTCAAAGTGGTAAGGATTTTTGGAAAACAATTAATGGTAATGCTCAAGATAAAAGCATAAAGGTCGTAAATGAAATATCAGATAGAAATATTAAGTGTAGATGAATTTGTTGAAAATGTTTTGAAAATAAATTTGAGTGGAGTGGTACTCGAAGTATTAACACTGAATTTGCCATTTCCTTTAGATAAAACACATCATTATATGGTTGATTTAGAACCTAAAGTATTTGATGATTATCAAGTTATTGAAACCAATGAGGAAGTTGGATTTAAAAAAATTGGAAATACTTTAGGTTATAACATTGTAGGAGTATTAATTAATGGGGTTATACATGTTGATGATTTATTAATATTTGATGAAATTTTACTAAGTGATTATGGGTATTTAGAGAACAGAAAAGTGAAGTGGATGGTTGATAGAATAGATATTGATTTTGAATGAAATGAATTTTTATTCTCGAATTTTGGAAAAAAATATTATTGCTGAGATGGATTGTTTTTAATATATAAAAGCAAATGAGATTAGAGGATAAAACGGTGTTAAAGTAACTCTGAAAATTCTCATATATGAATTTTTGGAGTTGCTAATATTGATGTTGTGATTACCAATCAAAGTTACGTCGCAAAGCTCTATCTTACGAAGTGGCGGAGCAGTCTCCGCTCCGCTAAACACTTTTCTGATGGAACTTTAACAGATCATGGCAAACTGAATTATACAGGGACACTTGAGCTTAAAGATTTACAAGATCACAGTTCTGAAAGTAATCGAGGCTTCAATGTATCGACCAGTGTGGGTACATCGATCAAAGGAGAGAGTAAGGAGAGTTCTCTTCATCCAAGTGGTAGTACAACGGTTGGTTTACAAAGTACAGGGAATGAAAAAGAGCAGTTAACTAAAGCGACAATGGGTCAAGGCACAGTGAAAAATAGCACTGAGCTGACCAACCGTGATATTAACAATACTCAAGAAATCACCCGAGACCAAGTGACAGGTTTATTAAATGGTTCAGTGACTGTAGACAATCGTTTACTGACAGAGAATGGTCGTGCTCAGATTATTCAAGAGCAGAAGGATTTACCGCAGAACAGTAAAATTATTGCAGGTTCAACAGCGACAGGCGGGTTAATTTTAGGCTCTGGTATTGTTGGGTTGTTGGATGAAAAAGGTTCAGTACAAGATGCAACAACATTAACTAAAAATAATGCGAACGTAGCGTATGATGCTGAAATGGCTGCTAACTTACAGCTCATCCAAGATGGAAGATCCAATAATATTGTGGATAACCAAAAACTGATCAATGAATATAATGATCAGTTGACCAAAGGAACATCTATAAAAAATACAGATGTTAGTTTGGTCGAAAGTTTATTCAATGAAAATTATTTAAAAGCGGATGCAACGACCAATATCACCAATAAAACAGATATTTATCTTGATAAGGACGCTCAGAAAAATACTGTAAATCTGGTGACACATGAAGATGCGCATCAGGTTGGTTTTGGAGAGAAATCATCAGAAGCTTTAGGTTGGATGGGAGAAGCTGCATTTAATGTCAATAGTTGGGTAAATTCATCAAATATTGATACTGCTAAAACCCAAATTCAGAATATTCCAAAAGTTGAAGTTGCAGGTATTAATGATGCTCAAACACAACTGAATTTATTAAAAGCTAATACTGAAAAATACGAGTCGCAGATAGCAAATAATGATGAATTTGATGAGCATTTGACGAATAAAAGATTTGCAGATTTACAGAAGTATTTGGAAATTTGCAAATCATCGCCAAACGCAAATGGGTGTAGTCAAGCAGATAAAAATAAACTTGTTGCTAAGATAAAGCAAATACGTGCTGATAATTTATCAGTATATAAATCCTGCAAAGCATCTGGTCAATCTGCCTGTATGGAGAAAAATGTACAACAAATTTGGGCAGCTGAACAATTTGATGATAATAAGTTAAAACAATTATTAGGATCAACGAATGTTGGACTCGCCTCTAATTATGATGTTAAAGCAGCAGATCCTCAATTGTTTAAGCAATTAGAGTTTTTGCAGTATGCTCAAAAAAATTGCCAAGGTATGAGCTATGGTGACTGTGGTACAAAATATACAGTTAGTCATCGCAGTGCTGCGGAAAATATATTAATTCCTGCAAAATCTAAAGTATTGGATTATATCGTTGGAGAAAAACCAAGATCTGGAGCAAGTTACTATCTTGCAGGTATAGGCTATGTCGCTACAGAAATCCTATTTCCAGAAAGTGGGACAGATGTAGCACTAATGGCAATTGGAGGCGCTGCAGGTAAAGGTGGTAAATTAGCAGGTACTGAACTAAAGGCAGAAAGTGGTCTTGCAAATGCTGTAGAAGGTTCATATGTTAAATTAACAAATCAAGCACCTGAAGGCCTTGCAATTTGTTTAAATGGAGTTTGTTTCACAGCAGGAACATTGATTGAAACAGATCAAGGTTTTAAAGCAGTAGAAAACTTTGTTGGTGGTGAGCGAGTTTGGTCAAGAAATGATAGAACATTAGAGTATGGTTACCGTCCTGTTATTGCGACAAAAGAAACGACTGATCAAGTAATTTTCGAAGTTGTTATTCAGAATCAACAAGGTCAACAGGAAAAGCTTGAAACCACTGCTGAACATCCGTTTTGGATTAAGAACTATGGCTGGTTGAAAGCATCTTTGCTTCAGTCAGGTATGAAGTTGGTTGATCGCAATGATGAAGAGTTAACGATAGTTAGCCAAGTACTTGTTCCGAATAAGCTTGAAACTGTTTATAATATTGAAGTTGATGGATTCCATACATATCATGTAGGTGAACTAGGTACATGGGTTCATAATGCGAATTGTTGCGAAATCAAAGCACCTAATAGTCCAATTAAACCTCCTACACAAACACCATCTACGATTACAAAGATAGATGGCAAATATTTTGATTTGAAAGCTGGGCAAAAAGGTGCATGGAATAAACTTGCAAATAAACCTGAAGCGAATTCAATCTATAAGTTTGATAATGGTTATACTTATAAAACCGATGCAAATGGTCGTGTAAGTAATGTTGAAGCAAATTTGAAGTTAGAAACGAACGATCGAAATAAATATCAGCAGACAAATTCAGGTAAAAATAATGGGAGGCTTCCAGATGATCATGGTGGTCACTTAATTGCTTCTATGTTTAAAGGACCTGGTGAAGGAATAAATATCGTTCCGATGGACAAAAAGTTTAATGGTGGTGGTGGAGACTGGGGTAAGCTTGAAAAAACTTGGCAAGATGCATTAAAGGCCAATAAAGAGGTGAAAGTTTCGATTCAGCCAGTCTTCTCAGGAACTAGTAAACGACCCGATAGTTTCATTGTGATTCAAAAAATAGGTTCAGCTAAGGCTACTCAAGTAACATTAAAAAATACTGCTAGTGGAAAATAATTTATGAATGAGCAAGAAATACATCAAAAAATTGGTGAGCTTTTATGGTCAATAATGGCAAAAGAAGCAAAAACTATTTTTTGTGAAGGATATATTTATCCTGACACGAATTCATGTAGTTTTGAATGGTTAACTAAGAATGGTAAAAAAGATTCATTTAACTTTGATAAAGTTCCAGTTGAAATTGGTAATAAAATCATATTGTTAATGGAAGACCTAAGATCAATGGAAATGTTTACAGAAAAATGGACTCATTTTAAAATTTCTTTGACGGAAGAGGGAAAAATTGATTTTGCATTTGCATATATTCCAAAAGTTGACTATTGGCCTGGATTGTTTATGAAAGGCGTAAGTGAGTTAAACGAAGATGAGTTGGATACATATAACATTCCATTAGAAGACTGGGAAGAGTGTGTGAAGTTAAAAGAACAGAATAAGTAGGAAAATGTTTTTTATAAAAGCCTTGAGTTTTGTCTCAAGGCTTTTTTATTTACGCTGTCCCGTTCTGAAATTGTGGATAATCAAAAACTGATCAATGAATATAATGATCAGTTGACCAAAGGAACATCTATAAAAAATACAGATGTTAGTTTGGTAGAAGGTTTATTCAATGAAAATTATTTAAAAGCGGATGCAACGACCAATATCACCAATAAAACAGATATTTATCTTGATAAGGACGCTCAGAAAAATACTGTAAATCTGGTGACACATGAAGATGCGCATCAGGTTGGTTTTGGAGAGAAATCATCAGAAGCTTTAGGTTGGATGGGAGAAGCTGCATTTAATGTCAATAGTTGGGTAAACTCATCAAATATTGATACTGCTAAAACCCAGATTCAGAATATTCCAAAAGTTGAAGTTAAGGGTGTTAATGATGCTCAGGCACAACTGGATTTATTAAAAGCTAATACTGAAAAATACGAGTCACAGATAGCAAATAATGATGAATTTGATGAGCATTTGACGAATAAAAGATTTGCAGATTTGCAGAAGTATTTGGAATTTTGCAAATCATCGCCAAACGCAAATGGGTGTAGTCAAGTAGATAAAAATAAACTTGTTGCTAAGATAAAGCAAATAAGTGCTGATAATTTGTCAGTATATAAATCCTGCAAAGCATCTGGTGAATCTGCTTGTATGGAGAAAAATGTACAACAAATTTGGGCAGCTGAACAATTTGATGATAATAAGTTAAAACAATTATTAGGATCAACGAATGTTGGACTCGCCTCTAATTATGATGTTAAAGCAGCAGATCCTCAATTGTTTAAGCAATTAGAGTTTTTGCAGTATGCTCAAAAAAATTGCCAAGGTATGAGCTATGGTGACTGTGGTACAAAATATACAGTTAGTCATCGCAGTGCTGCGGAAAATATATTAATTCCTGCAAAATCTAAAGTATTGGATTATATCGTTGGAGAAAAACCAAAATCTGGAGCAAGTTACTATCTTGCAGGTATAGGCTATGTCGCTACAGAAATTCTATTTCCAGAAAGTGGGACAGATGTAGCACTAATGGCAATTGGAGGCGCTGCAGGTAAAGGTGGTAAATTAGCAGGTACTGAACTAAAGGCAGAAAGTGGTCTTGCAAATGCTGTAGAAGGTTCATATGTTAAATTAACAAATCAAGCACCTGAAGGCCTTGCAATTTGTTTAAATGGAGTTTGTTTCACAGCAGGAACATTGATTGAAACAGATCAAGGTTTTAAAGCAGTAGAAAACTTTGTTGGTGGTGAACGAGTTTGGTCAAGAAATGATAGAACATTAGAGTATGGTTACCGTCCTGTTATTGCGACAAAAGAAACGACTGATCAAGTAATTTTCGAAGTTGTTATTCAGAATCAACAAGGTCAACAGGAAAAGCTTGAAACCACTGCTGAACATCCGTTTTGGGTTAAGAATTTTGGTTGGTTAAAGTCTTCATTACTTCAATCGGGGATGACTTTACTAGATCGGAATAATGAAGAGTTAACAGTTGTTAACCAGGTACTGATCCCAAATAAAGTTGAAACTGTTTACAATATTGAAGTTGATGGATTCCATACCTATCATGTAGGTGAACTAGGTACATGGGTTCATAATGCGAATTGTTGTGATATTAAGTCAACTAATGCCTTTGTACCAGTAAAACCAAAGTTAAATTATGCTGTTGATATAGAAAATAAAGGTCATGGACTCCAAAACATTGATATTTCTACAAAACAACGTTTTGATGAAAAAGGTATTCCAGCAGATACCAGAACAACTAAGTCATTTTTGTATTCATCATTTGATTCAAAATCGGGGGAATTCTATATTCAAAAAATGGAAGCGTATCAGAAAGGTAATAATACTGGGAAGGAAATGCTTTCTCAAGCAATTGAAAAAATAGGATATTCTAAAATTAACTCTGCAAAAGCTGAATTAGCAGATACAAATAAATTAGCTTTTGAAAATGCTTATACGAAATCTGGAAATACAATTGAAGCAGTTAATAATACACCTCTAGGTAAAGCTATGAACGATCTTGGATTTAAAGTGGATTCAATTGATAGAAATTTAGGTGGTATGCCAAAAGTTAAATTTATTAGGAAATAATTTATGTTAAAAGAATTTGTAAATAAAATGATTGAATTAAAGCGATATGATGATCTTTTGGAACTAATGAGTGGAGATTCAAATTACTGCCTTGATAATCCAGTAAATCTACCCATTACAAAATCAGATATTGAGCTTCATTTGATGTCAATCCATCATGTTCGTTTTTTAAAAAAGTTTGGTCATACTGATCAAGTAGTATTTGATGAAGATGGGAAAGTATATCAATGGTATATCGATTATTTTGATAAATGGCTTGATAGTGGAGTTAAAGGACTTGAGGTAGTTGAAGTAGAAAATTATTTGAAAGACCATCCATTTCCGAGAGCTTGAAGGGCTTTGTTGCACAAACCTGTTCTTAAAGGCTTCTTTAGCAATATAATTTTCGAATGAAGAAGCCTATCCCGAAAATCTATCGTACTATCAATTGGTCCTCGTACAACCAAGCCATAATTAATCGTGGTGATCTCACCATTTGGTTTGATCCAAATACCCAGTGGTATGCTAAGGAAAATGGCAAACAAGGGCGTACTCCAACCTATTCAGATGCAGCGATACAATGTTGCTTAATGATTAAATCTCTGTTCAGACTCACGTTACGCATGGTCAAGGGTTTTATTTGAAGTTTAATTAAATTATCAGGATTAAACTGGACAGTGCCCGATTATTCTACGCTGTGCTGTCGCCAAAAACATGTTGATATCGCAATTCACTATCAGAAAAGTAATGATGGACTTCATCTATTAGTCGACTCCACTGGGCTAAAGTTTTTGGGTGAAGGTGAGTGGAAACGTAAGAAACATCAGCCTGGATATCATCGACAATGGCGTAAATTACATATTGGTATCGATGCTGAAACCCTGCAAATACGTGCAGTTCAGCTCACTACAAACAACGTCAGTGATTCTCAGGTACTCGGTGATTTACTTAATCAGATTCCACCAGATGAACCAATCGATTCCGTTTATACTGATGGAGCTTATGATACGAAACAATGTCGAGAAGTGATTTCCGATAGGCAAGCTCATGCAGTAATCCTACCCAGAAAAAATGCTAAACCTTGGAAAGATAAAAAAGTTCATTCGCAAGAGCGAAATGAATTACTTCAAACAGTTAAACTTTTAGGTAGGACACTATGGAAAAAATGGTCAGGCTATCATCAGCGGAGTTTGGTCGAAACCAAGATGCATTGCATCAAATGATTAGGCGATCGACTACATTCAAGAAACTTTCAAAGCCAAGTCAATGAGAATCATGCACGTGTGGCCGTACTTAATAGATTTACAGAGTTAGGTCGTCCTCATACCCGAGTTGTAACTTAAATTTGAGTGAGTTGGGGGATGCTTCAAATTATAAATCTTTGTGCAACAAAGCCAATCATAATTACAAAGATAAAGCTAATTTTGATTCTATTGCTATTAATTGCAAGAACAATGAATAGCAATTTAGACTGTTTACATCAATAAACTCTTCACACAATTTAACTCGATTTGCTCAAATTGACCAATGTTTCATGTAGATAAACCCAGTAACATTGACCTGATTCAACTTTGATACAAGCCGTCGATATGCGTAATGTATCAGGTTCATGGCTTTGTTGATGTTCTTGGTATTGAATCCAGCAGTGGTTGTCTGCTTCAAATAACGCGCGAGTATTTAAAATTTTAATTTTTAATGCAGGTTTATTCCCTATATTTTGACTAAACAAGGCATTTATTTCGGGTAAACCAATGACATTGCCTTGCGGCGTAATCATTTTAAAATTTGGGTCAAAACTGGCTAAGAGTTGATTTAGGCTTTCTTTTGCATTTTGACCTGTAAATACGTTTTCAATCAAAATATGTAAATCGATGACATGTTGTAATGCATTGTCCATAGGATTAGACATGGGTTTTCTCCTTAAAAATGGAAATTAATGATAAAAGGCACAGCACAGCTGCAATCAAAAAAGTATGCTGATAACGTATTAAGTCATTTGCAGCAGGCAACAGACTAAAGATTGAAATAAGGGCAACTGTACCTAAACTAAAAGCGACTTGTCGATTAATGTTCCACAGCACACTGCCTTGTAATAAGTCTTGGCCGTTAAAATCGATGAGGGCACTGATTTGGGCAGTATTGGCACTTAGACCACCACCCATTCCCATCAGTAGATAAGCAACAATTAAGGTACTTAAATCATTGGCATTTGAAACCCAGAACAGCAGTGAAATTCCTAAACTATGTAGTGTAATACCGATTATAAAAAGCTGCTTTTTACCGAGATGACGATAGAGAAGCCCACCACTGGTCATCGATACCAATGCACCCACTGCATAGAGCAGCATAAATAAGCCAGTCTGTTTTGCATTAAACTCAAGGTTACGTTGTAAATTAAAGATATTCAGTAAATTCACACCAGTAAAAATACCGGGTACTGCGTAATAAACGATAAATGCATTGCGTAAATTATAATTTTTTAACAATTGCAAATTAAGAATCGGATGAGCAGATCCTTTCGCGTATTTGAGATAAATCAGAAGCATTGTGACGGAAAGTAGAAAGCTACTGATCGCGAGTACAACACTATGGTAATCGTTAAATAATGAGAAAGAGAGTAACAAACACAACAGGCTGACATTGACCATAAATAGTCCTAAAAAGTCAGGTTTCCCAGACGTTTTAGCTTTATTTTCTTTGATCCATCGCCACGCTAAAAAAGCAGTGATCATGGTAAAGGGAATATTGGCAAAAAACACCCAACGCCAAGATAAAGCATCAATAATTATGCCGCCAATCGTTGGTGAAAAGGCTGGTGCAATTAATGCAATTGCCATGATCATTGTGGAGATACGTTGCCGTTCATGGTTTGGAAACAGTGCAAATACCAATGCTTGACCGACAGGGATTAATAATCCGCCAGCCACACCCTGAACAAATCTCCAAAAAATTAAACTATGGATTGATTCACTCATGCCAATCAACCAAACGCTGACGGAAAAGAGCAGCATTGAATAACACAGCAATTTCCGATCACCCAATACGCTTGCTAACCATAAGCTCATGGGCATGATTAAAACCAAACCTAAAATATAAGCATTGCTTACCCATGCAACCATCGATGGGCTGACTGAGAAAGCTGTTGCTATATCGGGTAAGGCAATTGCAGACATGAAAATATTGATGCAATCAATAAAGAACCCAAGTAAAAACACTGTTGCTATTTTATAGCGATATGACATAGCGACCTCCAAGATGCAGGAGGGTACGATTCAGTCCTTTTATTGTCGATGCATGCGAAGTAAAATCATTGTTTAATAATTTCAAACAATCAGTGTGATTATGCAAAAAAACCTAAAACAGATTATAAGTTTTCTGCAAGTGGTTGATTCAGGATCATTTACCAAGGCAGCAGAGATTTTGGGTTTAAGTCGATCGATGGTGAGTATTGATATCAAGCATTTAGAGCAGCATTTAAATGTGAGTTTGCTAATACGTAATACGCGTAATATCGCACTGACTGAAATAGGCAAAAGCTTTTATGAGGATTTCAAACACATTCAATTGCAAATCGAAGAAGCTTTTGAGCGCAGTCAAAACTTAGCCACAAGTATCACAGGGATATTACGTTTTTCATCGACCAATGAATTTGGGCGGAAATTCATCTTGCCTTTGCTGGGGGAGTTTTGCCACCAATATCCTCAATTACAACTACAATATTCTTTTAATTCCTCTTTAGATGATTTGGTCACTGAAAAATTAGATTTGGTCATTCGGTTAGGAAACTTAAAAGACTCATCCATGCGGACACGAAAAATTGCTGAATATCCGATTTATTTAGTTGCCAGCCCTGAATTTTTAAAACGTTATCCGATCAATAGTATTGCTAATTTAGCACATGTTCCTTGGATTGGTCATCGTTTATTGAATTGGCAGGATGCGCAATATGTTTTACAAAATGATCAAGGTGAAAAACATACATTGCCTTTTGTTAGAAGTCAGTATGAATCTAATTCGGCAGAAGCGATACATCAGATGACACTTGCTTCATTGGGTGTTGCGATATCTCCAGCTTGGTTGGTCGATGAAGATATTCAGCAAAATCGTTTAACTCGGGTGTTAGCTGATTTTGATTTACCTGTACAAAACGTCCAATTGTTTTATCCGAATACGGGAACCTTGCCTGCAAAAACCCGTGTCTTTATCGATTTTTTGGTGCAACGACTGTGTATTTAATCATGTCAAAATATATGTTGATATTGAGAATAGATAAAATGCATGGTCAATTGTTAGACTAGATTTCGCCAGATCAATTGTTTATATAAAACCAACAGGATATCATCAAAAAATATCACAACTCATCTGTATACATCTCAGTAAAATATAGCAAGATGAGCTTCGGTCTAAAAAGAATCTATAAAATGGTGTTGATGTTCTATGCGTGAGCCGTCCTCCTATCCGCCAGTTTCTGTGCCCATGAATCAGCAAGCATTGATTCAAAAAGGTGATATTGCACCGCAAACGCTGGTTGCCTGTGAGGAATGTGACACGCTCTATCATCGAATTCAGCTGACCCAAGGTGAACGTGCTTATTGTCTCTGTTGTGGTGCTGAGCTTTATCGGCAAAGCAAGCCATTTAGTGTTTTATTGGCAATGGTCACAACAGCGCTGATCGTATTTGTGATTGCCAATAGTTTTCCGATTGTTAAGGTGGAATTGCAGGGTAATGATTCCCAGACAACCCTACTGGGTGCTGCATGGGCGATGTTTCATGCTGGGCAAGGGCCGGTAGGTGTGCTGATTCTTATCACGACTTTCGTGGTGCCTCTATTGGATTTGTTACTGCTGTTCTATGTCCTTTCATCAGTTCATTTCTGTAAAGTTCGGCCTCGTTATTTAGTTGCAGCATTTCGTACCTTGTTTTTATTTAGAACATGGGGAATGGTTGAGGTATTTTTGATTGGGGTATTGGTTACCTTGGTTAAACTGGTCGGAATGGTTGTGGTGATTCCAGGCGTTGCATTATGGGGATTCTCCATACTGAGTGTATTACTGGTTTATATTGCCTCAGTAAAAGTCAAAGATCTTTGGGATGAGATCGACAGGAGACTTACATGAAAACTGAACCGTCTCAGGCTAATTTTTCAAAATACTCAGCGAATATAGACAGTAACAATTCGCTGCAATATCCAAGAGCCAAAGATTTGTCTTTAGTGCTTTGTCATTGCTGTGGAACGCTCAATAAAGAGGTTCCAGAGGCTGAAGCAAAACACGCTTCACATTGCTTGAAATGTCATAGTGTGCTGCATCAACGTAAACCAAAGAGCTTAGACAGAACCCTTGCTTTGGTGATTGCTGCGAGTATTTTGTATATTCCAGCCAATGTACTTCCGATGACCGTCACAGATTCTTTGTTAGGTAGTCAGCAAGATACGATCATGAGTGGTGTGATCTATTTTTGGCAGAATGGGGATTATTTGGTTTCTGCTGTTATTTTTATGGCCAGTATCTTTATTCCCATGTTAAAACTTTTGATTCTGTGTTTTCTGTTGATTGCAGTAAAAATGCAGTCTTCTAAACGTTTGCATTTTTCACCTGAGCATTGCTCAATGCTTTATCGGATCGTTGAGTTTATCGGTCGATGGTCGATGATTGATGTTTTTGTGGTGGCTTTATTGACCGCCCTGATTCAGATTCAATCACTGGCAACTATTCTTGCTGGACCAGGCGCGGTTGCTTTTGGTGCAGTCGTGGTTTTAACCATGTTTGCTTCACTGAGTTTTGACCCGCGTATTATTTGGGATAATTATTCTGCTGCCCAGAATACGCGTAACAAGAACGGGCTTTCCCTGCAAGGCTCAGATGTGATTCACGTGGATCATCCTCCCTTGAATCATGATTTATCTAATTCCAGTCAATAAAACAATGATGGGTGTGTATGTCTGAAAATAAAACCAATAACGAAAGCTCAGATCATCAGGATCCTCATGCTGTAGATGAAACGCAGCAGATTTTACCTGAACCTGAGAAAAATAAAGGACGCTGGCGACCATCGTTGATCTGGCTGATTCCGTTTATTGCATTGCTGATCGGTCTGTCGTTGGCAGTCAAAGCGGTATTAGATACTGGTCCGACCATTAATGTTGCTTTTAGAACCGCTGAAGGGTTGGTTGCAGGTAAGACAACCGTTCGCTTTAAACAAGTGGATATCGGTCTTGTTCGCCAAATTGATCTTGCTGATGATCATTCACATGTTATTGCCAAAATTGAACTACGTAAGGATGCCAGTAATTTTGCTGCAAAAGATTCACGATTCTGGGTGGTTCGTCCTCGCATTGGTGCCAGTGGTGTTTCAGGAATTGATACCTTATTGTCGGGTGCTTATATTGAGGTTGATGGCGGTAAGGCTGAACAAAAACAGGATGAATTCACTGGCTTAGAAGTTCCTCCAGTCATTTCATCAGATGTACCGGGGAAAATCTTTTTCCTCAAAGCCAATAATTTAGGTTCACTGGATATTGGCTCTCCTATTTATTATCGTCAGATCAATGTGGGTCAAATTACTGCTTATCAATTGGCCAAAGATGGAAAGAGTGTTGAGCTACAGACCTTTATTCAAGCACCTTATGATAAGTTCGTGACAACCGATGCACGTTTCTGGCAGGCCAGTGGTGTCGATGTCAGCTTAAGTGCATCAGGATTTAAGCTAGATACCCAGTCTTTAGTGAGTATTATCGCAGGCGGTATTGCATTCGGTTATCCTGAGAATTCACATGCTGCTGTTGCTTCGGATCAAAGCCGTTTTAATTTATGGGATTCTCGTACTGAAGCATTGAAAGAGCCTGATGGAAATCCTCATCGCATTATTATGTATTTTGATCAGTCTCTACGTGGTTTGTCAGCAGGTGCACCGATTGACTTTATGGGAATTGAAATTGGCAATATACAGTCAATTAATGCTGAATTTGATGCAAATTACACTCAGATTCGTATGCGGGCTGAGGGGGTGATTTATCCATCTCGTTTAGCCAACGGTAAAGAGCTAGACCCTGATGGTGAAATTTTTAAACGCTTCATCGAAAGAGGCTGGCGTGCTCAAATGCGTACAGGAAATTTACTCACAGGGCAGAACTATATTGCCTTTGATCTATTCCCTAAAGCAAAACCAGCAAACTTAATCATCCGATCAAATGGTGTGATTGAGGTTCCAACCACACCAACCGAGTTGAAGGGATTACAAGCACAAGTATCGCAAATTGCAGATAAATTGAATAAATTCCCATTGGTAGAAATTGGGCAGGATGTACGTAAAACCCTCAATAATATGAACTCAGCGATTAGCTCAACAGATAAATTAGTGAAGCAGTTAGATGGTAAAGTTGCACCAGGACTACAAGCGACTTTGGATGATGTACGTAAAACCATGCGCTCTACTGAAACTATTTTGTCGAGTGACGCGCCAATGCAACAGGATGTTCGCCGTGCTTTACAGCAAATGACACGTGCTGCCGCATCTTTACAGTTAATGGCAGACTATATTGAACAACACCCTGAATCACTCATTCGTGGGAAAACGCCTGAGGTTAAAAATGGTAAATAAAAAAAATAGTCCACATTTTAAGTCCTATTTACCGCAGTCTAGTCGAGCAGGTTGTGGCCTGCTACTGGCCATTGTAGGTTTAATTGGCTGTTCCAGTTCGCCTACTCCAAATTACTATACCTTGACCCCAACAGTTAAACCCTTGGTGAGTTCAAATGTACGGGTAATTGAAGTACTGCCAGTGGGATTGCCAGACCGTTTAAACAGGGCACCCTTAGTCTTACAGGACAGCAGTGGTAAATCTAATGTATTGGATAATGAACGCTGGACGTCCACTTTGGCCGCTGAATTACGTGATGGGTTGTCTGCAGGCTTGCAACAGAAATTAGGTGCTGTAGATCGTTATAGTAGTGGTATGACTGGTGGTAAAGTGTCATACCGTGTTGCAACCGACTTTTCTCGGTTTGATATTATCGAACACTCAAACACACGTTCGTTAATGGGAGCGATGAATCGGGATATTGAGGTGGCGGTTGCTTGGATTATTAAACGTGATGATCCAGCCAGCCCCTTAAATCAGCCAACAGCAATACAGAATGCTGTGTTGCCCAACCGACAACTCAGTTGTCGAATGGCATTTACCGACGCAGTTGGTGCAGATGGCAACAAAATTGTTGATATAGTCAGTGTTTCACGGCAGTCATTGAGTAAGGTGGTTGAAGCGATTGCCGCTTCTGTAGTTGCAACAGAAGCCAATAAAGCTGTGGTGATGGAAGGGGTGACCTGTTCCTAAGCAAGCACTAAAAAAAGCACCCCAGTTTTAAATAAAATCTGAGGTGCTGTTAAATTTGATTCAGTGTTAATAATCTAAAAAATTGAATATTTACAACTGCTTAAATATTAAACCATCGCTGGATCACTGACAGAATCTGCTCCTGTTTCAACGCGTCCTGCAAAGCGTCGATAAAACTTAGTATCCTGAGTACAAGTTACTGCAAAATCATACCATTGCCATGTATCTTTCAGTTCCCAATGTCGTGTTGATGTTTGACCTGCTTTTACAGTGATTTTTAACGCTGCGTCACTACGATAGACGACTGGATTAATGACCAGTTCAACATCTTTTGTGCCCGTATTGGTCAGGTCTAAATAAACATTACCATTGGCAATATCATAACACACACGAATTTCAGGATTGATTTGCAGGGTTTGATTACGATTTAAATCACCTTTGAAATGGCGATGAAAACCATTCGGTCCCATTACCCAAAGATCATACAAACCTTGATTATCCTTTTTCACATTCCAAACATCATCCAGTGTTTTACCCGCTTCTACAATGTAACGACGTGGGACACGGCTGAGATTTAACTTGTCATAGACATGAAAAACTGCGCCTTGAGTCCCTGTATTTGAGAACATGAGTTTAACTGTTCCATCATTTTGACAACGTGCACTGGTGTGTAATTCATAAGGCAATGCTTTAGACGGGCGAATACCACTGGCTTGAATTGGAAGTTGTAAATTGGTTGGAATCGGAACATTGGGCAGCTTTTGTTGAGCTGAACGAAGTTGATCTGCTTGCTCACGGGTTTGTTTACCTGTTAATTCTGGCAGAACATCTTCATTTGGGGTTTTAAAATTAAATGCTGAGGTTAAATCACCACAAATGGCACGACGATAAGGGCTGATATTCGTTTCTTTTACCCCAAAGCGTTGTTCTAAAAACATTAATACGGACGTATGATCAAACACTTGAGAGTTAACCACACCACCACGACTCCACGGTGAAATTACAAAGAGTGGTACTCGTGGGCCCGGTCCATAAACACCATTGTCTTTTTTAGGCTGGCTGTTGCTTCCTAGTGGCGCATCATGTAGATAATATTCATACTGCATATCAGCTTGGCTAAGTGTGGATTTACCTGCATACGTATTGTCTGCTTGTAAGGTCGGTGCTGATGGAGACGGAACATGGTCAAAATAACCATCATTTTCATCAAAATTGATCAAGAAAACGGTTTTACTCCAAACCTCTGGCACTGCTGTTAAAGCATCTAAGATTTCTTGAATAAACCAAGAACCTTGTACTGGGCTTGATGGACCTGGATGTTCACAATAGATGGATGGTGCATTGATCCAAGACACTTGGGGAAGTTTGCCTGTTTTGATATCATTTTTAAAAGCATCTAAAAACTCTTCGGGTTTATTGCCGGGCAGAGTGTTTGCGATACCTTTATACAGTGGATTTTTAGCATTATCGGTTGTGGCATCATAAGCTTTATAAGGTAACGGTTGCGCTGCTTTATTGTATGGACTATTCGGCGCACCACCACTTGAAACTGGGTAACCTGAGGCAATATTGGCTTTTTTAAAGGTACGGAATGCACCGAGCATGTTATCACCCCATTCATCCGGCATATTTTGATAGCAAATCCAGTTAACACCTGCCTCTTCTAAACGTTCAGCATAGGTTTTCCAAGTGTAGCCGACATCAACGTTTTTGGGATCACCATCAATCCAATCCCATTCATTATTCACAAACGCAGTACTGGTCGGTACTGCACCATTGGTGCCCGTTAAATGAAATGAACGATTGGCATCTGTACCCGTGTGCATTGAACAGTGATACGCATCGCAAATGGTAAAAGCATTGGCTAAAGCAAACTGATAAGGGATTTCCTGCTCTTTAAAATAACCCATTGCATAATCAGTTTTATGGGTGGGCCAGTTTGACATACGGCCGTTGTCCCATGCTTTTTGGCTATCCACCCAAGTATGATTTGTACCGGGTGCACGTTGTGCATTATTACTCGATCCATCTAAATGAAAAGGTGTTAATAAAGCACCATTACTTCGTTGTTGTTGCCATACAGTACGATCATTTTGCAAAGGAATGGTTAAGCGGTCGGCAAAACCACGAACGCCTTTTAGTGTACCAAAATAATGGTCAAATGAACGGTTTTCCTGCATCAGGATAACCACATGTTCGACATCCTGAATGGTTCCTGTTTTATTATTTGCAGGAATAGCCAATGCTTTTTGAATGCTGGCTGGAAATGTAGATAAGGCAGCAGCACCAAAACTTGTTTTAAGTGTATTTGCTAAAAATTGACGACGATTAATCACAATATTTCCCTTTGGTATTTTTATGTTTATGGTGCGCAACGCATTAATGGTTTTTTAGATCCATCAGGCTGTGTGGTGGTCTTATCATCATTTGAATCATTACAAGCTGTGAGTGCTAGTAAAATGGGGAAAATATAAATGTACGATAGCCATTGTTTTGATTTTCTTAACATGTGTTTCATCCATTATAAAGATGCCCACACATTAGACAGCGCTTGTGACAGCAAGGTGTCACCTTTATGACAAATCATTGACATGGTAATAGCGTTAGAAATCGAGACAGAAATCCAGATAGAAATAGAAAATAAAATTGGAAAAGCTTAATCGGTTTTGATGGAGAGGTTAGAGGGGAATGTTTAATTTTAATTTGAACTGTTGTTGAAATCTAGATATCAATTCAGTATTTTTATTTTAAGTGGTTAATTTTATTGTTTATATTTTATGGGGTGCGTAATCATGCATCTGGTCAAAAAGTGATGGGTGAAAACAGTTTTTAAGTTTTTTTACTTAGATCGATTGTCTTTATAGGAACAGGTCTGTCATTTAAGGACAACCTGAAGCTTTAACGTATTCACATCATTGACAAGATCAACATGGATCATTACTTTAACTCATCAAGTTCTTTTTTAGAACTTGTTATTTTAAGATAAATTCTTGAGGTGAACCATGTCTATATCAGCGGTGAAAGAAAAATCAAAGCAAAAAACACCTGCATCATTTCCAGTACGTCGTATGGATTATGAATTTCAGGATATGCCCAAGTATTGGTGTAATGACGAACCAACCTTTACCCATTACTTCACAGGTTTATCGACGCTTTTTCCTGAAGGTGAGTCGTACTTTGTCCGTTCAGTGCGCGCTTTGCGTGAAAAAATTAAAAACAATCCACAATTAGATCGTGATATTGGTGCCTTTATTGGACAAGAAGCCATGCACTCTAAAGAACATCATGCTTTTCATGTTAGTGCACAACAATATGGTTTAGATCCTGAATCTTTAGAAAAAGTCACAGGAATCATATTAAAAGCGATTGAACGCACTTTCCCTAAGAAATGGAATCTCTTGGTGACTGTGGGTCTAGAACATTACACCGCAGTTTTGGTGGTAGAAATGATGAAAAATGTCAATGAGTTAATGACCGATACTACCATTCGTAATTTATGGTTATGGCACAGTGTAGAAGAAACTGAACATAAGGCCGTGGCTTATGACATGTATGAATATTTATATGGCAAGGGCTTAGATGCCTACATTCCTCGCGTAGCGATTTTTACATTTAGTCTTGTGCTGATCACGCTATTTTCTAATGTATATCAAGTGGTGTTGATGTCGAGAGATAAACAATTATTAAACCTTAAGTCTTGGACTAAGTTTGCTGGGTTTACAGTGCAAGCCTATCGTAAGCTGGTACCGCAATTTTTCTCTTATTATCAGTTTGATTTTCATCCGAATGATACCGATGAATCTGAAATTGTTGCACAAACTAAAGTAAAAATTGGTTTATCCCCTGAACAATCAACATTTATTCAATAAATATTTATCAAAATAGGAAATAGTGATGAACCCACTCAATATGACGGGTCTGGAAATTATGCAAGCATTCCAAAAAGGACTGGTGCCAGCGCCTGGTATTGCAAAAACTATGGGAATGGAGGAAGCAGGAGACGTTGAATACGGTCGCATTGTATTTATCGCAATTGCGGATGAACGTCATAGCAATCCATTGGGTGGGGTACATGGTGGTTTTGCCGCAACTGTACTTGATTCGGCTACAGGTTGTGCCACCCATACAGTATTAGCTGCGGGTGAAGGTTATGGAACCACAGATCTGGCGATAAAAATGTGCCGGCCGATGCCGTTTAATAAAAAGCTGATTGCAGAAGGAAAAGTGATTAACGTGGGGAAAAATTTAGTTATATCTGAAGGTTATCTTCGAGATGAAGATGGAAAATTGTATGCACATGCCACAGCAACCAATATGATCATCCGTCGTTGAAAGACTCTGTTTCTGCATCATGGATTTGAACCAGAATTTTTGGATCATGGCTTTTAATTCAGGTTTTTTGATTTATCGCCTTTGAATCAGGTCTGTGATGTATTAAGCGTTGATCCTGTGATGTCGCTCTTCAAATGTCAATCGACCCAAAGTTAAGCTGAGAATATAAAATGAATCCAGTTGTATTACATCAATGGGAAATTTCACCGTTTTGCCAAAAAGTTGCCAGAATGTTGCAATTTAAAGGGATTGCTTATCGGACTGTGGATTATAACGGTGTACTGGGTGCAAAGGTGCCAATGCTCAGTAAAGCAGGCAAGGTTCCGGTACTAGATATTGATGGTCAACGTATTCAGGACAGTACACGTATTGCGCGTTATCTAGATGAGGCTTACCCAGCTTTACCACGGTTATATCCTATTGATCCCTTACAAAAGGCTTATGTTGAACTTTGGGAAGATTGGTCAGACGAGTTGTTATATTTCTATGAAATGCACTTTCGTGTGAATGATGCTGATGCCTTAGATTATGCGGTTGAAATGAGTGCAAAAGGTCGCCCCAAACATGAAATATATTTGTTGAAACCTTTGCTCAAAGCAACATTAAACCTGCAACTTAAAATGCAGGGTACAGGTCGCATGACCAAGCAGGATATTGAGGCAGAATTTCTTCGTCATTTAGAACGTATCGAATTGGTATTGGCTCAAACAGGATGGTTGGTTGGCGAGGTTAAAACACTGGCTGATATTGCGGTTGGTTCGCAGCTTTTAGAGATTGTCCGCACAAGTAAGATTTGGGGCGCTAAAATTAAAGCTTATCCTTCTATTGCTCAATGGATTGACTTGCTATGAACAAGCAGAATGCAACATCTCAAAATATAGCAACACTACCATGTGTGGTTGTTATGGGCGTAGGGGCTGAACAAGGAATTGGGGCAGCAGTTTGTCACCGTTTTGCTCAAGAAAAATTAAAAGTACATGTTGTGGGGCGTACTTTAGTGAAAGTGCAAGCCGTAGCTGATTCAATCAATGCGCAGGGTGGGCATGCCGTAGCACATGCTTTGGATGCTGAAAATGAACAACAAGTACAGGCTTTTTTTGCAAAGAGGAATGCGCAAAAGGAGCATCTCGTCGCTGTTATTCATAATGTAGGAGGCAATATTCCCTCAATTTTTTTAAAGACTTCTCTTCAGTTTTTTACTCAAATGTGGCGTTCTACTTTTTTATCGGCTTTTTTAGTGTCACAACAGTCCTTAAAAATCTTTGAACAACAGCAATATGGCACGTTGATTTTTACTGGAGCAAGTGCATCTCTTCGTGGTAAACCTTTTTTTGCGGCATTTACTATGGGCAAATCCGCATTACGCACCTATGCACTGCATCTCGCCCAGATATATAAGCCTCAAAATATCCATGTTGCACATATTATTGTTGATGGCATGGTCAATGGTGATCGGGTCAATAAGGCTGTATTAGGTTTAGGACGCTTACTGAGACTAACACGAGGCACAGGTGGATTAAATATCGAAGCGATTGCTGAGAATTATTGGATGCTTTATCAACAAAATCGTGATTTATGGACCCATGAACTGGATTTACGTCCTTATCAGGAGAAATTCTAATATGTACAATTTAATTCCTCCATTGCTGAGAAAAAAATCCAAACTACAGGGCTGTATTGTTGTTATTGGCAATGAAACCCACTCGCTCAGCCAGCTTTTTGTGGATCAAGCACATAACAGGGCAATGCCTGTATATCAAGTTCAGCATGATCCTATGCAAACCAATCTAAAGATTGAGCAACAAGATTCAGGTCTAAAGCGGGTTCGTTTGAATCTGATCAATCCGACTGCTTTAAAAAACTTAGTGGGCTATATTCAACGCACAGGGCATTCAGTTGAACTGTGTATTTTCCAAGCTGATTTTTCAAAATCATTGTCGAATTCCGATGCTTCAGCCCAACAGATCGAACAACTTTGGCAAAACACTGGTTTGGCTGCGGTAAATATTTCCCAAGCGATCATTCGACAAATGCTGATTAAGTCACAAGGAACTTTGATCTTTCTAGGAACACAGCCCAACCTGATCGCTGAAAATAATGGCTTAACTCAGAGTATGTTTGCCAGTATTAGGGCATTGGCACAATCTTTGGCAAGAGAGTTTCATCCTAAAGGTATCCATATCACTTATTGTATGTTGGAAAGTTGGGATAGTCAGAATGTTGCCTTGATGGATTCGGTTAAAAATATGTGTTGGCATCTTTATCACCAACCTGATTCAACTTGGAGTCAGGAATTGAGTGTTGGTGTATAAATGCTATGGGGATTAATGCGAGAGCGCGCTAGTTAATCATATCCATCCCAAGCAGCGTGATTCAAACTTCAAAGCAATCGATTATCCTGAAACAATCGTACAATCCATTCGATAAAAACTTTTTGTCGTGGTGAAACCAGTGTTTTTGATGGATAAAGTAAAGAAATAGGCAGGGATGGAACAGGATATTCAGTTAAAATTTGACAAAGTGTGCCTTGTTCTAGCTCAGATAAATAACCATAACGTGGTGCTTGGATGATCCCAAAATGCTGTTTGGCTGCTGCTGCATAGGTATTTGCACCATTGACTTGAATCTTCAACGGCAACTCAAAAACCTGTGTTTTCTTGCCTGTCAGAAACTCAAGCGGCAGTGGCTTTTGTCGAGCAGATGAATAAAATCCGACCATAAAATGTGCTTGCAGATCTTCTAAGCGTTGTGGTGTGCCATATTTTTCTAAGTATTTTGGACTGGCTAAAGTCACTTGTTGAATATCGCCCAGATGCCTGACAATTAACTCACTGTTATTGAGCTGACCTATACGAATCACACAATCAATGCCTTCTTTAATCAGATCTACATAACGGTCGCTTTCGGTGAGTTGCAACTGTATCTGTGGAAACTCTGTTAAAAAATCATCTAATTTTGGCAGAATAAAATACGCAGCAAAAATACCATGAACTGCGATTTTTAAAGGCCCTTGAGGTTTTGCATCAAGAAAATCATGATCAGACTCATTGATATAACCTAAGATATATTTGCAACGCTCATAATAAATATGGCCTTCATCTGTTGCTTTTACCTGACGAGTGGTACGCAACAATAAGCGCGTATTGAGTTGGAATTCTAATTGTTTAATTGCATCAGTCAGCGTTGAGCGTGGCAGGTTTAAGATCTGTGCAGCTTTGGTAAAACTTTGTTGTTCTACCACATTGACGAAAGCAGACATTGCATTGAGTTTATCCATACGCCATTCCAATTGTTCGATTTATTCGGATAAAGATGTCAGATTTAACTAGATTATCTGGTTTTATCTGAACAGTATCATAGACGCGATTAGAGGTATATTTTATTCCATGAGGTCATCACCATGCATACAACAGATCAAACACAGCAAGAAAAAGTGATTTTAATTACAGGCGCTTCTCGCGGGATTGGTGCATTTACTGCCAGCTTATTGGCTCAGCAAGGCCATAAAATCATTATTAATTATGCCAGTAATGATAAAGAGGCGGAGCATGTTTTGAGCAGTATTCAAGCGTTAGGCGGAACAGCGAGTTTATTTAAAGCCAACATTAGCCATTCTAATGAAGTGACTGCATTATTTGATTATGCAATTCAAACCTATGGTCGATTGGACGTGCTGATTAACAATGCAGGGATTTTGAAATTAAGTAAGATTGAACAATTAGACGATGAAAGTATTGATCAAGTTTTAGCAATTAATATTAAAGGCCCTTTATATACCATGCGTGAAGCTGCTAAGCGACTGCAAAAGGGCGGTAAAATTATTAATTTATCTAGCAGTGTAGTGGGGATGAAGCTCGAAACTTATGGTGTTTATACTGCATCAAAAGCTGCCATAGAATCCTTAACGGCTATTTTAGCCAAAGAGTTAAGAGGAAAAAATATTACGGTAAATGCAATTGCACCTGGGCCTACGGCAACTGAACTTTTCCTTGAAGGCAAAAGTGATGCATTGATTGCTCAGTTAAGTAAAGCTGCACCTTTAGAGCGTTTAGGCACTGTAGAAGATATTGCCGCAGTGCTGGATTTCGCCGTAAATGAGGCGAGTAATTGGGTCAATGCCCAAGTCCTTCGAGTCAATGGTGGGATCGTTTAATTCCATAGGGAAAATCCGGACTCAAGTCTTTAATGGGGGGCGATAGAGGAGAATCACTTTATTTATCTGCTACCGCCCCAGATTCTGATGAGATCAAGGTCTGTGAGAATCAAGGCTATACAAATTATTTTTTATAGGCTTTCGCTTGGGTTAAATATTTTTCCATTTCTTCATCTGGAACCATTCCTCCTCCAGTCCCCCAGACAATATGATTAGCATTTTCCAATTGCTGTTGGCTAAAGTGATGTAGCGCGGCATAGTCTTGATGTTGATTGGTCAAAATTGGTCCAAGCATACCCGCCAACGCAGAAGGTTCTAATTTAAGCTGTTCTGCATCATTGAGCATGCCCAAGAGTACATACATAGTTTCATCCGTTAATGTATAAAAACCGTCTAATAACCTTTGCATGGCTCGACCCACAAAGCCAGATGCTCGCCCAACAGCGAGGCCATCAGCAGCAGTGATATTGTCTATACCCAGATCTTGAACTGAAATTTCATCATGTAAACCTGTTGCAACACCGAGTAACATACATGGTGAATGGGTCGGCTCGGCAAAAATACAATGTACATGATCACCAAAAGCCATTTTTAAGCCAAATGCAACGCCACCGGGGCCTCCGCCAACACCACAAGGTAAATAAACAAATAAAGGATGTTGTTGATCAACCAAAATATTTTTTTGTTCTAATTGCTGTTTTAAACGTTGCCCAGCAACTGCATAACCTAAGAATAAGGTTTGTGAGTTTTCATCATCGATAAAAAAACAGTTTGGATTTTCTAATGCTGCTTTTCGGCCCTGTTCCACGGCAACACCATAATCTTCAGCATATTCAACTACTGTGACATTGTGCGAACGTAACTTATCTTTTTTCCATTGACGTGCATCTGCTGACATATGCACAGTCACATCAAAGCCTAATTTTGCACTCATGATGCCAATAGAAAGGCCTAGATTTCCAGTAGAACCAACCGCAATACTGTATTGACTAAAAAACTGTTTAAACTCTGGACTATTCAGTTTTGCATAATCATCTTCAATGTTTAGGCGTTGTGCTTGAATCGCAAGCTTTTCAGCATGACAAAGCACCTCATAGATGCCACCACGGGCTTTGATTGAACCCGATATTGGAAGATGACTGTCTTTTTTAAGCCATAATTGACCATGGATCGCTTGCCCAAAATGCTGTTCCAACTGTTGCTGCATTTGAGGAATAGCTGCCAGTTCGGATTCTATAATACCTTGGGATACTACTGTTTCTGGAAAAGCTTTCATCAAATAGGGTGCAAAGCGTGTCAAACGTGCACTGGCATCATCAATATCTTTTTGCTTTAACCCTACATAGGGCAGCCCTTCTACCAGTGAGGTAAAATTGGGATTAAACCATGCCACTTCTTTGAGTGCGATAAGGTCTTTAACAATCGGGTATTGGGCAATCAGCTGATGAATCTGTTGAGCGTTCATAAAATACTCCTAAAGGCTTAAATAAAATGAGAAAGCAGGAAGGTGCAGCCCAATGCGGTGAGCGAGGCAAGAAAAGTTGCAGAGGTATAGTATTTAAAGGTTTCGTTTAATGTAGCACCACAGTATTGTTTGACTAACCAAAATAAAGAGTCTGTCACAATGGTAAAACCGATGGCACCTGAACCAATCGCAATCGCCATGATCTCGGGACTAATATTAGGGTAGAGCGTTAACATCGGTGCAACGATAGCGGTTGCACCCATCATTGCAACAGTTGCAGAGCCTACAGCTGCATGTAAAATCAGAGCAACCAACCACGCAAGTAAAATTGGATGCATATGCAAGTGGGAAAGCGTGACTGCCATTGAGTCAGCTAAACCACTGGCTTTTAAAATACTGTTAAATGCACCGCCAGCCCCAATGATGAATAGGATGTTGGCAATTGAAGAAAAAGAGTCTTCGGTGGCTTTTAATAAACTTCCCATCTGCATATTACGGCGTAGACCGAGGGTGTAGTAAGCAACAAATACCGCAATAAACATCGCGGTGATCGGATTGCCGATAAAGCCTAAAATGTGTGAATGCTGAGAAGATGTATCGCTATTTAATTCAGCCACAGTTTTGATTAACATTAACCCGATTGGAAGAAATACCGTAAATAAGGTGATTTTTAAAGAAGGTAAGTTGTGTTCTTCTTTTAAGGTAAGCTTTGAAAATTCGACAGGTACGGCTTTAAACGGTAAACGTTGACCAACTAATTTTAAAAACAATGGGCCACCGACCAGTGCGGCGGCTAAACCCACCATTAAGCCAAAAATAATTACAGTACCGACATCAGCCCCTAGTTTATTGGTGACATAAAGTGCTGCAGGGTGAGGCGGTACTACACAGTGTACAGCCATTAATGCGGTGCATAATGGAATCGCCAATTTAAACAAAGAGGTTTTGGTATGCTGCGCTATAGAAAAAGCCAAAGGAATTAATAAAACTACACCAACTTCTACAAATAAAGTGATACCACAAAATAGCCCAATCAGCACCATGACCACATCACTGGATATCCAATGACATCGTTGCAAAGACAGGGCGATACGTTCAGCAGCACCAGAGATTTCCATCATTTTGCCGAGAATAGTACCCAGTGCAATGACTGTGGCAAGGAAACCCAAGGTGCTTCCGATCCCATTTTCAATTGCATTGACCATATCCAGTAATGGCATTTTCATTGCTACACCGACAAAGAAACTTGCCAGAAGTAAAGCTAAAAAGGGATGCAGTTTAAATTTTAAAATAGTGAAAATAATTAACCCGATACTGGTTAATAATATACCGACATCCACGAAATTGGTTTCCATACCATATATCTCTGTGACAAAAGTTGTTCTTGGTCTATTGAAGTTAAACCAGAGAAATCCGTCAAACGATGATATTTGATCTACGGGTTAAAATAATTCACTTGAAAAATAAATCCTAAATAAATTTTGATTTTTAAATGATTTATACGTTATTTATATGGGCATAGGACAGCAAGAAGCATGTGATCAATCATTTTGTTTCAGCAAAAAGGAAAAGGCATGACCAACGCACATAAAAATCTAACCGGTTTTCAGCTCTCAAAACTGTATACATTTGAAGTTGCGGCAAGACATGAGTCTTTTGCACTCGCCGCTGAAGAACTGTCTTTAACCCCAAGTGCGGTAAGTCACCAAATTAATTTGTTAGAAAAAGAACTTAATATCAAACTGTTTTTACGTTTGCATCGTAAAGTAAAGTTAACCACTGAGGGACAGCGGATTTTAGCTGCTTTACAATTTTCATTAGACTCGTTAAACGTTGAAATTAAGGCACTGCAAAATCAGCAACTTGTCGGCTCACTCACGATTTATGCAAGACCATCGATTGCTCAGTGTTGGTTAGTGCCTCAATTGCCTGATTTCATTCAACGTTATCCATTGATCCAACTCTCAGTTTTAACGGGTAATGAGGATGTAAATTTTCAACGTAGCGGAATTGATATTGCGCTTTATTTTGACAATCAACCGTCTTTTCAGTTGAATTATCAGCATTTAATGGACGAATATATTATCCCCGTATGTAGTCCTGCATATGCTGAAAAATTTAACCTCCACGATCATCTAGACAACTTAAAAAACTGCACATTGCTGCATGACTGCCAAGCATGGAGTAACGGCACAGGCGCAGATGAATGGAACAGTTGGACGCAGCATTTTAATGTAAATATGGATCATTCTTCAGAGATGAGTTTTGACCGATCTGATCTGGCTTTAATTGCTGCTAAAAATCACTTGGGTATTACCATGGGACGTAAAAAACTCGTAGAAAAAGACTTAGAAAGTGGTGAACTGGTAATGCCATTTAAAAACATGTATTTAAAATGCGATCAGCATTACTATATTACATCATTGAAAAATAATGAATTACCTAAAGTTAAAGCATTTAGTGACTGGATAAAAGCACGAGCAAACTCAGAGATTGGGTATTAATGAAAAAGCCTTGAATAAAAAATCACGAAATCAATTTTATACTAAAACCTAAAAATTAATATTTTTTGCTGTTAGAATTTTTATAATACTTGATTATTATGGTTAATATTTGAGTGTTTATATTTTAATAACGCCAATCAGAATAAAAAATAGACAAACCTAAATATAACGAGAAATTAAAGAGAAATAAAAAGGAAAGATGTAATAAGTTTTTATATTAACAATAGGATGATTGGGTGGAAAAGCTAAACTGAAAACGACATTGTAAAACTATAAACAACAACAAAATATACGAATTCTAAGGTAATAAGATCATCCAAAAATACAGATTCTCCCCTAAAATCATGTACAAATTTTGATAAAAGAGTTAATTTTTAATTATAAATATTTATTATTTTTCATTATCTTAATTATTTTTTTGATGCTTTAAAATACATCTGGCAGCACCGTTATTGTAAATGATATTGTTATTGATTATTATTCTCATTTGATAGATTGTATGTGTATATTTGTAATCCATGTTTTGACTCCCGATTTGAACATATTGGATGAGTCTAAATATACACATTTAATGATGATTAATATCATTTAATAAGGTTTCTCCCTCATGAATTTAAACCCTGTTGCGCTATATAATATAGCCAAGTCTGATACTGTGGTTTTAAAACCACGTTATTTGTCATTATGTTTGCTTGCGTTAATGACAGCAAGCATCACTACGGTAGGCTATGCAGAAGAGAATAATTCCGAAAAGCGTAAATTGGAAAAGAATGAGAATGCTTTGACGACGATTACGGTCTATGCCGAATATAAAAATGATGCGCCTGTTTCTCGAACTTCAATCAACCGAGAAAACATGGATAAGACGGGTGTAACCGATATGGCAGGTATTGTGAAATATTTGCCTTTGGTCAATGCGCCGTTTTCCGTTGGAGGGAGTGGAACATTTTTTGATGGTACTGGCACCAGTAGTTATAACATCCGTGGTATAGATGCAAATCGAATTGGCTTAGATGTAGATGGGGTAGATTTAGCCGAGGCAACAGTAAGTACTTATGTACCACCTAAAAGCATGAGCAAGCGCGGTGCTGGTCGGGATTATATTGAACCAGAGATGTTTACCAGTGTCGATATTGTTTCAGGAACAACTGATGTATCAACAGATGGTATTGGTGGTCGGGTTTCTTTTAAAAACAAATCACCAGAAGATTATTTAGTTGATGGCAAAACAGTCGCTGGAACATTAAAAGCAGGTTATAGCTCTGCGGACAGCGCATGGTTAAGTTCTGTGACAGGCGCTGTCGGTAATGATGATCTCAAAGCACTTGTGGCTTATGCGCATCGTGAGGGAAGTGAAACCAAACCAAATTCAAAAACGGCAGCTTTTCCAGCAGATTGGACCTCGGATGCAGTGCTTACCCGATTATTGTGGAATGTATCTGACCAACACCAACTAAATTTTACTGCGGATTATTATAAGAAAAAGTCTGACACAGATAATATTGCAGCCGATTTATTCTCTAATTTTAAGAGCGATGCAAAACAACACCAAGAAATAGATCGAACACAATTGAGTATTGATTATATTTATAGACCGAATGACTTTGTGCTCTTTGATAAATTAAACAGTAAAATATGGTATCAGGAATCGAACAATGATAATGATACTTCGTTTATGAATAGTGCGACAGTTGCACGTGATTTTTCAACCACTTATAAAGAGAAAAATACTGGTATAAAAATTGAAGCAAGCAAAGAATTTACAAACCAAAAGCTTAAATATGGCATTACAGCAGACAAGAAAGATTACGCAAGTACTAAATTAGATCTTCGTAATGGCGTTCCAATTACAAGCATATATCAAGGTAGTTATTTATTAAATTCTGAATTAAAACGTTACTCTGCTTATGTTGCTGATGATATCCGATTGGATGTATTGGGACGAGATTTAACTCTAACTCCAGCGGTTCGTTTTGAACGTCAGGAGTTTAGACCTGAAATTACCTCTTATAGTGATATACAAGCCAAAGACTATAATTATGTTTCGCCAAGTTTTTCTGCAAGTTATCAGTTTACCCCAGATAATTATAGCTATTTAAAATATTCAAGAGGTAATCGTATTCCATCGCCAACTGAAATTGGCGGGATTTATCAAACAATGTTAGCTAATCCTGCTTATATTGTGGTGGGTAATTCGAACTTAAAAAAAGAAACCAGTGATGCTTTCGAAGTGGGTTTAAGAAACACCTCAATTGAAGGGATTAAATTTGATTTGACAGGTTTCTACAGCAAATATAAAGATTTTATCGACTACTTTAACTATGGCAATACGCCTCAATATCCTTTTGGCTATTATCGCGCAGAAAACTTAGCTAATGCACAGATCTGGGGTGGAGAGCTTTCAACACGAATTGACTTAGGTCAGTTTATTCAAAACTCAGATGGCTATAGTCTTGCACTTGTTGCAGGTAAAACCAAAGGCTCGGCAAAAAATAAAAATGGCGGAAAAAGTGGTGTAAATTCTGTTCAGCCAGAAAAAGGCAGCTTTACCTTTGCTTATGATGATCCAAATAAAGTCTTTGGCTTAGGCATGACCGCAACTGCTGTTGGTGGAAGGATGGCAACGCGAGATGTCAGTTCTTATCAGGATGATATCAAATATCAGAATGTGGCAGGTTATACCGTATTTGACTTATCCGCATATTGGAATGTGACCAAGTTTGCCAAGCTGAACGTGGCATTGAATAACATCTTTGATAAGACCTATTGGGATTATGCTGCTGTGGGAACAATTACAGGGGCGAATCAGGCTAGTGTAATCGATCGTGCTGCTGAACCAGGACGTAATGTTGTGGCAAGTATCGAATTTAAATATTGATTTTTTAAATAGCACAATGGAAAGAATTTTTTAATTCAACAAATATTCACCTCCAAGGAAACGAACATGAAAAAATTGGCGCTATGGATGACCAGTTTAACTGCAATGGCAACTGCTGGATCAGCGATTGCTGCTACAGTCGATCAATCCAATGCTTATCAACAGGCATATGCATTATATGTGCTTTACCATCCTAATAATAAAGAGCAGAACAGTAGCACTTTAATTAAGCAATATACTCAGGACTATGCCGAATTGTTTAAGACGAATAAAAAAGTCAATCAAGTGCAGTTTGTTCAATTCGAGCAAGCACGTTTAGAGCCATTACTTAAACAACGCCGTGAAATGTCAGAAAAACAGGCGCATGTACGTTATGGCATTCTCGATAATAATAAAGATCAGAAACTGACCCTAAAGGAATTTCAGGAGACGGGTTTAAAAACCTTTAATGAGTTTGATAAAAACTTGGATGGCTTAGTAAATGCAGAAGATGCCAAATTAGCGGGCAATAGTAATGCAACGCATGATGGATTCCGCGTGAAACTACCAATTTCAATGCCGATGCCAAGCAACATCAACGAATTTATTAGCCAATATGGTCAAGGGAAAAACTATGTAACGCTTGGAGATTATCTAGCAGCGCGTGACAAACAATATTTTGCAACCGATGTGAATGGTGATCATATTGTCACTGAGAAGGAATATGTGGATGAGTTTATGCAACGTTTTGATGCGAATATCGCAACAGGTAAAGTCAAAATGCGGGAAACGGCAGCACAACAATTTCAAGTGATTGGCAAAGGTAAAACAACAATTCAAGCCAGTGATATTCAACAATTTGCTAAAAATATGGATCAAGCGATCAGTCAATAAATTATAGTCAATACGTAATAAACAGTTTCTCGGTCATCTTGAGGATGGTCGAGAAATTTTTTATTTAAAAGCGATAAGCTTTTGATAAAATTATAATAATTTTGAATTAAATGTTCTTTTAGAATTACCATATGTCCCATTTGAGTATGTTGCGTAGTCTTATAAATGAGTTGGATAAATTAAAAAATTCAATTAAAAGGGCAAACTGAGCTCTCATTTTCTTTATTTTTTTGCTAAGATATTGCTAATAATTCTCATTCTCTTTAAACATGTCTGATCCTATTAGCACGCTATATCGTCATCACCATTCTTGGTTATATCAATGGTTAAAACGTCGCCTCAACCATAGTGAAGATGCCGCTGATTTAGCGCATGATACTTTTCTGCGTATCTTAAAGCGTAAAGATGAATTGTATTTTGATCAGCCGCGTGCAATTTTGACCACTGTTGCCAAGGGAATCTTGATTAATTGGTATCAACGTAAATCGATTGAAAAAGCCTATTTAGAGGCGCTTTCAAGCAGACCTGAATATGATGAAATTACACCTGAGCAAAAAATATCGGCAATTGAATCTTTATGTTTGATTAATCAATTACTCAATCAATTGCCTGAGCGCCAGCAACAGGTCTTTATTTGGTCACAATTAGAAGGGCTGACTCAACAGGAAATTGCAACACGCTTAAATATTTCTACCCGAACCGTGATGCGTGATCTGGTTTCAGTACTGAGTCAATGTTTAGCTGTTATGGATTAATGCCTGCATGTTGCATGATCAAATTTATCGAGAAACAGCGCAATGGATCATTAAAATCCAACACGCCCCCCTAAATGAAACTGAACAGCTTGAATTTGAAAAATGGAAACAGCAAAGTTCCCAACACCAAGCTGCATGGTCTAAAGCCGAACGCTTATTGTATAGCCTTGAGGAATTTCCCGAAGATGGGCAACAGCTGATTCAGCAAGGCAAGAAAAATGCCCAATTTAATTTAACCAAACAATTGTTGCTTGCCTGTTTTCTGTGTTTTGGCAGTGTCATGCTATGGAACTCAGATTATCGCTATAGATGGTTATCGGATTATCGTACTGCGGTGGGTCAGCAGAAACAGCTTGAACTGGAAGATGGGACACAACTTCAATTAAATACCCATACGGCTTTGGACGTGCGTTATACAGCACATCAACGTATTGTAAAATTACATTATGGTGAAATACAAATACGTACGGCCAAAGAAAAAAATCATGCTTATCGCCCATTCTTGGTCGAAACTGAATCGGCAAATCTGCAAGCACTTGGCACTGTATTTAATGTTCAGTATTTCAACAACAGTGAAAATCAAACCTGTCTAGGCGTCATAGAAAGCGCAGTGAAAGTCAGTTTGAACCAGTCCAAACACATTAAAATTGTCCATGCTGGTGAGCAGCTCTGCTTTGATGATCGTAATTTCAAAGCATTACAAAGTTTAGATCCGAATATATTGGCATGGAAAAACCACATGGTCATGGCTTTTGAAATGCCATTGGAAAAATTGCTTCAAGAGATTGGGCGCTATCAACATCAATATATAGACATTGACCCTCAATTGAAGTCGTTAAAAGTTTCAGGTTCATATCCAGTCAATGACTTTGGCACCTTACAAACAGCATTGCAATTCAGCTATCCAATCAAAGTAGAACGTTATTTCGGGGATCGTGTGTTGAGTATTCAGCTGAAACCTGAAAATCAGAAAAGTAAAAATAATTAAGAAATGATGTCATTTTTTATAGACAAGGCGGGTAATACAGTTAAACCAAACAAACTGGAGAAAATTGATGAGCACCTCATTCACACTCAACCGCCTTGCATCTCGTTTAAAAACAGAGACAGCCAGTCAACATGAATATATGCATCAATTAATGGAAAAAGCCCAAGTATTTAAAGACGTCGCACATTATGCAAAATTTACTTTGTCACAGTATTATTTTCAAAAAAATGTCGAATATTTATTTCAACATCCCAAGGTTGCAGCCTTGATTTCTGATTTAGATATTCGTGGACGTTCGCAAGCAGCTTACTTAGACCTACAAGACCTTCAGATCGAACCAGAATCGCTGGCCTTGGTTACTGAAACGATCGGCTTTCCTGAAGCGCTGGGTTGGATCTATGTGTCTGAAGGTTCTACGCTGGGTGCAGCATTCTTATTTAAACAAGCGCAACAAAGTTTGGGGTTTTCCGCAGATTTTGCTGCAAGAAATTTAGCTGCCTATCCAGAAGGGCGGGCCAAAGTCTGGAAACACTTTATTGAGGAACTTGATCAGGCTGACTTTACTCAAGACGAGCAAGATCGTGTCATTTACGCTGCTCAACAAGCCTTTGATTATTTTGGCGCATTATTAAAAGACATTCATTCAACATGAAGAAAGCGTCTTCTGTCAGCAATCACACCCAAGGCAAAGACTTAACGCTGTTAGCGTCTTTGCCAGTAACGCCATCCGCAAATTTACATTCATCCTCAGTGGTGCGTGTGATCTGCATCATCTTGGCAATTTTATGTCTTGTTCTCGCTGTGGTGGGCATTGTATTGCCGGGGATCCCAACTTTTGATTTCCTCTTTTTAGCAACGATTTTTGCCTCAAAAGGTTCAGCACGCTTGCATTGTTGGTTACATCAAAATCGTTATATTGCAATGTTGCTCGCACAGTATCGCGGCGGTTTTAAACAGATTTCGCGTTCACGTAAATGGATGATGACATTGAGTATTTTACTCGGTACGACCATGTTAATGGTGTCTTCACTGCATTTGCACTTAAAACTTAGCCTGCTGGTCATTTTGCTGATTGGGTTGATCTGGATTTGGACCAGACCAGAAAAAATATAAATTTTCATGTCATGTTTTAACAATTCACTGGGTAATGATTATTGAAAATGAAAATCATTCACAAGTGTGGGCGTTCCTATGAAGTTTAAAAAACAAACTCTAGCCATGTTAATACAGTGCTTTTGTATCAGTGGTGTTTATGCACAAATGACTCCAAATGTTTCAATGGCAGCGAAAAAAGCGCCAGAAAAATATTATCAAATTTCAGAGAATCAATTGGGCTATGTGTTATCAAGTTTTGCAGCACAATCGGGTATTGCCTTTAGTTATGATGCAAATATTTTAAAAGGGCTAAAAAGTAAAGGAATTACCGGGCATTATAGTGTAAAGCAAGGCTTCGATTACTTGCTTGCAGATCACCCTTATCGGGTAGAGCAGCAAGGTTCGACATATGTCTTAATCGTTAAATCTGGCTCAGCTAAACCGAATACAGATAAAAACACTGCGATTGCAAATACAAGCACTCCGTTAAATAACCCTTTGCTTTTCAATAATACGGACAGTGATGTTGTTACGCTTCCTCAGATTAAAGTCAATGCTGTACAACAAAAACAAAAGGTCAATACAACACAGCTGAATCGTGAACACATTAGCCGATTTAGAGGCACGGGGAATGGCGATGTGTTTTCTGATATCGCTGGTGTACAAGTCAATAGCCTACGTAACGAAGCGGGTGCAATTGATATTGGTATCCGTGGAGTACAAGGTGAGGGGCGTGTCCCTGTAATTATTGATGGTAGCCTACAATCCAGTCATACCTTTCGAGGCTATCAAGGAGAGAGTGACCGAACTTATATCGATATGGATTTGATTAGTCAGATTGAAGTCGAAAAAGGCGCATCGCGAGCTAAATTTAGTGTGGGCGGTATTGGCGGAATCGTGAAAATGCGTACACTCAGTGCAAACGATATTTTGCTGCCTAATCGTCAATCAGGTGTCATGCTAAAAGGCAGTTTTTATAACAATAACAAAGCACCACAGACCTCAGATAATGAGCGTGAGCAGATGTCTTATCTGCTTCGTAATAAACTGTCCTCGAATAATTTTCAAAATGGCGCTGGCACAATCGCTGCTGCTTATCGGAATGATGTATTCGATCTGGTCGCTGCTTATAGTAAACGAGAAGTCGGTAATTACTATGCTGGAAAACACGGCATTGATTATTATGAAGCGCGAGATATTGTTGATGTTGGACCCGGTCAAGAGGTGGTGAACACCAGTTATAAAAGTGATTCAGGCATCATCAAAGCGGGTATGAATATTACAGAAGAACATCGTGTTGAAGTGAATATGCGCCGCCATATGCAAAAAGCGGGTGAGGTCATGGCTTTTTATTGGAATAGATCACAAGTGATTGATCCTAACTCTCCACCTTGGGGATATATCGATGGTGATTATGTTCTACCCAAATATATAGAGGGCGCATATACCATGCCACAGTGGTCACTTGGAACCGCCGCAATTAATGCTTTCAGTGGCAACTATACCTATAAGCCCAAGAATAATCCGTGGTTTGATTTAGAGTTAGGGGTTTGGCATACCAATGCCAAATATCGCCAGCACAATGGCATGATTGGTATTGCGAATTCACAGTATGGTGATCAATATTGGGGGAGTTTTCAGGACTACCGTAGCGGGATTAATTTAGAAAATACCAGTAAAATTGATGCTTTAACCTTGAATTATGGTCTGACATATGATGAGCAACGGATGAAGCCACAAAATCTTATTGATAATGAAATCGCACGTGATGGATTACGTCAGGAATCCTCTCTATTTCTCAATGGCGATTATCTCTTTAAAGATTTTACTTTGAGTTTAGGCAGCAAATGGCATAAGGCAAAAATTAAGGATTATGGAGACCAGTATGTCGCAATGAGACCGGTCGCCAATTCAGATTTAAATGACAAAGGCTATGCGCTTCGAGACTATGACGGAAAGATCGACTGGATGGCGCAGCTGAATTATCAGTTGCTGAATGGTATTGATGTCTATGCAAAACTTTCCAATATGTACCGCAGTCCAAGTTTGTTTGAATCGACAGTTTCCAAACAAACCTTTAGTTATGATCCAGATTTGCCGATTAAATCAGAGAATTCTCGTCTTGTTGAGTTTGGTTTTATTGGGCACAACGATAACGTTTTCACTGAAGCAGATCAGTTAAAATTCAATATCAATTATTTCCGTAATCAAACCCAAAATTTCCTGACCCAAGGAGTACAACGTAAAGATATTGTTAATGAGATTACGCCTGATTTTATTTTGCCTTATACCACCTCCTATACTTTCCTAAATTATGAGCAAGTTGTATTGAAAGGTTTAGAGTTTAGTCTTGCTTACCATCATCCAAGTTTCTTTGTAAACATGAATGGAACTTTATATCAAGCACCGAAAGTATGCCCAGCGACGAAAGATGATTGTAATGAGGTCGGTGATTCTTGGAGTTTGATTTCAACACGCTTGCCACCACGTAAACTTTTTAATATGAGCTTAGGCAAGAGTTTGTTTGAAAATAAACTTAATGTGGGGGTACGTGCCAGATATCATTCTGAAAAGAAAAATCCTAAAGGTTGGTTACAGGGTACAGGGGTGAGTGGGCGTGCGGTGACCGAAATTTCTTCGGAAACCTTAGTTGATATTTTTGCGAGCTATAAACTGAATCCAAATCTAAATCTCTCGTTTAATGTTGATAACTTAACCAATCGTTATAACTTTGATCCTGGTACAGTGATCGGTATGCCGATTCCCGGTCGTACCATCAAAGCAGGGTTCGAAATGAGATTCTAGAATCATAAAACAATCAAATCGGCAAAACCCAACTGTAAAAATATGAGTGAACCATGTCGTTAAAAATCAGTCGCTCTAAATCAGTAGCTCTAAATCAGTGGTTAGAATCACGCATTAAAAAATTGATAAAGTTCTATAGATATAGAACTTTATCAATAAAAAATTATATTCAAGCGATCTGATCATACACAGAAGCTTAGACAGCAGCATGCTGGATGTTCAACCCATTCAACGTCATGATTTTTGCTCATGTTGGTCAATCTGTTGTAGCTCGTGTAAACGGCTAGAGTGAAGGTCTTGATTGTGTTGACGAGCCAACAGACTGTAAATAGTAGGTAAGACAAAAAGCGTAAAGAAGGTCCCGATCAACATACCACAAACAATTACAAGCCCTAGACCAAAGCGACTATGTGCGCCAGCGCCTGTGGCAAAAAGAAGAGGAATCAGCCCAAACACCATTGCCGCCGTGGTCATCAAAATTGGACGTAAACGAATTTGAGCAGCTTTTAGAATAGCCGCTCGCCGATCTAAACCTTCATGAACTTGTAATTCATTGGCAAACTCAACCATTAAAATACCATGCTTACTAATCAGTCCAATCAGTGTGACTAAACCAATCTGAGTGTAGATATTGACTGTGGCAAGTCCAAAAGCCAAGGGGATTAATGCGCCACAGATCGACAGCGGAACCGTAATTAAAATAATAAATGGATCCATTAGGCTTTCATATTGAGCAGCTAAAACCAGATAAATCACAATCAGCGCGGCTAAAAATGCAAACATCAAAGCGTTACCTTCCTGTACATACTGACGTGCATCGGCTTGCCAGTCGTAACTAAATCCAGTCGGTAATTCAGAGGCAGCCTGTTTCAGAAAACTTAAAGCTTGACCTAAGGAAATCCCAGCGGCGGGGATTGCCTGAAAAGTTGCAGCATTTTGTTGATTAAATTGAGTGAGTTTATTGGGTTCTACCTGTTCACTTAGACTGACCACAGTCGATAAGGGAATCAGTGTACCTTGGTCGGTACGAATAAACTGTCGTGTCAGTGCTTGAGCTGTCAAACGTTGTGTATTGATGCTTTGAGGAATCACATCATAGGCACGACCTTGCATACTAAAACGATTGATATAATTCTCACCAACCAATGTCGCCAAGGCTTCGCCGATATCTTGCATACGAATACCCAGACTATTGGCTTTGGCCCGGTCAACCTCGATTCGAATCACGGGGTTATTAAAGTCTAGATCACTGTCGACCACCACAAAAAGGCCACTTTCACGGGCTTTTTGCTTGATGTTCTGCATCGCCTGATAAATGGTTGAATAGTCTTGTGCACTACGTAACACCATTTGTACGGGTAAACCACCTGTTGAACCGGGAAGCGCAGGATTTTGGAATACAAAAATACTGCTGCCTTCTACATCACCAACTTTGGCTTGAAGTTGCTGTTGAATTTCATCCGCAGAATGCACTCGCTCAGACCATGTGGAAAGGGTTGTTCCACCAAAACTTGATGCAGGCCCATCTGTACCATTAATAATCCACGTGGTACTGGTTTCAGGGAAAGTCCAGAAGATTTCATCAAGTTTTTGATTAAAGTGTTCAGCATAATTCAGATTGGCATGTTGTGGTGCTTTGATGGCTGCCAATACACTGGCTTGATCTTCATTGGGCGCCAATTCTTTTTGAGGGAGTTGGTAAAGCAATGGAAGGCTAATAAAAATAGCGATCGCAAAAACGACTGTGATCCAACGATGATGTAAGGAAAAATTGAGCAATTTACTGTAAAGCTGGGTCAAATGTTCAAAGAACCATTCGGCTGCTTTTGCCATTTTACCTTCCTGCTGTTTGGATTGAAGTAGAAATGAACTCATAACAGGAGATAGGGTTAAGGCAATAATCCCTGAAACCAAAACTGCACCGGCTAAAGTAAAAGCAAATTCTTTGAATAAGGAACCAGTTAATCCACCCATTAAACCAATCGGAGCATACACTGCGGCCAGTGTAATGGTCATTGCAATTACAGGGCCTGCGACTTCTCGTGCCCCGATCAAAGCTGCTGCAACTGGGGTTGCTCCTTCTTCAATATGCCGATGGACATTTTCAACCACCACGATTGCATCATCTACAACCAAGCCTATGGCGAGTACCATGGCTAAAAGTGTGAGTAAATTGATGCTAAAGCCACATAACAGCATTAAACCCAAGGCACCTAACATTGACAGTGGAATTGTCACTACAGGGATCAAGACACTACGTAAAGAACCTAAACACAGATAGATCACCGCAATAACAATAATCAGCGCTTCGATAAAAGTATGTAAAACTTCATCAATAGAGGCATCAATAAAACGGGCTGTTTCATAGGCAAGATTAACTGTAACCCCCGGTGGCAAAGTTTTTTTGATCTCAGGCAATTTATCTTTAATTCCCTGTACGATCACCAAGGGGTTGCCTGTAGGCGTCGCTTGTAGACCAACAAAAATTGCAGATTTACCATCCATAGAGGCACTTGTTTCTGTCGAAGCAGCGCCAAGTTCAACTGTTGCCACATCTTGTAGACGAATTAGATTTTGAGCATCATTGCGTATCACCAGATTTTTAAAGTCCTGAATACTGGTGAGATCTGTGGAAACATTGACATTTGAAACCACCAATTCGCCTTTGACCTGACCCGGTGCGGCTTGATAGTTATTTTGACGGATCGCATTGGCGACATCGGCGGCAGTTACACCACGACTGGCCAAACGATCGGCATCCAACCAAATCCGCATAGCCAAACGCTGACTGCCATAGGTCTGTACCTTAGCAACGCCATCAATTGTAGACAGCATGGGCTCTACCACCCTAGACAAATAATCTGTTAATTCCGCCAAGGACAGTTGTTCGCTGGAAAATCCGATATAGGCAACATCGGTAGATTCACCTGAAGAACGTTCAATGACTGGATCAAATGCCTGTTCTGGTAATTTGTAACGGACTTGATTAACCTTTGCCATCACCTCTGTTAACGCTTGGGTTGAGTCACGATTTAATTGCATGCGTAACGTTACAGCACTACGACCTTGTACAGTAGAAGAACTGAGATAGTCGATGCCTTCTACCGAAGACACTGCTTGAGCAATGGGTTGGGTGACAAAACCTTGCATAAGCTCAGCAGATGCACCGGGATATTCTGTATTGATACTTATCGTTGAAGTTTCAAGTAAAGGATACTGTCGGATAGGCAGTTTATTCAGGGAAAACAAGCCCGCCAGCAAGATCAAGGTGCTGACGACCAAGGCCAATACAGGGCGTTTTACAAAAAGGTCAGTAAATTTCATTCGCTTATCTCCCTAGACTTTGGGCTTGATCGAGGAAGGTTGGGGATGCTCAAGTGTATTTATGGTCGGCTCAACTTGCATACCATCACTTAATTTAAGTTGTCCTGATACAACAAGTTGATCACCTGCTTTGAGCCCAGATTTGACTACAACTTTGGCTTGATGGCGCTCACCGAGCACTACCGCCACACGTTGCACAATCAGCTTGTTATGGTCTTGTTTTGCAAGGAAGACAGTATTGCCATAAGCCGTATAGGTAATTGCAGTTTCAGGAACGACCAAGCTTGGGCGTTCAGATTCTTGGATGTCTAATTTGGCATACATGCCCGGTTTTAACTGTTGATCATGGTTATTTAAAATTGCTTGCCCCTGCACAGTTCGCGATGTTGTGATCATCGGTTCGATTGCACTGACCACAGCTGTAAAGGACTTTTCAGGAAATGCATCAATTTTGAGTTGTACAGATTGTCCGATTTTTAACCTTGATGCCAATTGTTCATCCAATGTGAAATTGGCAAGAATTTGTCGAAAGTCGACCAGATTAGCAATACCAGTGCCTGCCTCTAAATATTGTCCTTGATGTACTTGGCGTATTCCCATGACACCAGAAAAGGGGGCTCGAATCGCTTTCTGTTTTATGCTGGCTTGTAGCTGTTGGATTTCTGCACGCGTCATATCTCGATCAGCCAATGCGGTATCCATTTCTGCCCGTGAAATCGCATGACTATCAATCAAAAGTTTGCTGCGGTGATAGGCCATTTCGGCTTGTTTCAATTTGGCTTGCAAGCGACCTAATTGAGCTTGTTCCACATCGGTATTGAGTTGAACCAGTATTTGACCTTGTTGAACAGCTTGTCCAGATTGGAAATAAATCTGTTTGATCATACCTGTTGTTTCTGTAGACACTTTGACTTGTCGGATTGCTTCCAACTCACCAATACTGGAAAGTGTCTGTGGAATATTTTGTTCGACCACTGTACTCAAGGCCACTTTGACTGGAGGGTAAGCGCCAGATTGATGCGTTTCACTTGAACGAGAATTTAAATAAAAATAGATTGCGACACCCACGAGAATTAAAGTGATCGCGATTAGAAAAAGCCATTTGTTGTTTTTCATGCGACAACTCCAAGGTTGCGGAGTTGTTGTCGAAAATGACTGGCAATGGTCAGCGCTAAAAGACCGCCAATCACTGAAATATGTTCAAGTGCAAAGTAAAAGGCGATATTGGCTTGAATACCAGTCATGTTCCAAAAGTGATGCACAATCACAATTGTCAGTGCTAAAAATACAGAAAGAATCAGTGTGCCGAACCACATATGCCGCTCAAATAAAATACAATAGGCGCCCACAAGTAGAATCAACGCAGAAGCATAATTAAATAACCACGCAGGCTCTAGACCAGCCGCCTGCATTTCCAAAAATCCTGTTTCTACAGCAAGAATTTTACTAAGTCCTGAACTTAGAAATAGAAGCGCAAGACAACATCTGCTGATGGTCCACAGCCATTGGCTTTCTAAACTTAATTTAATGAAATATGGCATGAGAATATTTCCTGAAGAAATAAGGCTGGATGATTAAAACCTTTAAAATTAATAGCTTGTTGTTATTCATAATAGCTGTGGCAAGCAGTCTAAAACCTCAAGTTATATTTAGGTCAATGGGCTTTGATCAGAAAATTTGTAGAGAGATAAGATTTTTACAATGGCTTAAATTGGCGATAACGTTTTTTGTATTTTGAGTTGTAATGATGAAAAGCCATGGCAGGTAAGATCAATTGACAAATGTACTTTGCTGAATTATAAAACCTCAAGTAATGTTGAGAAATATCAAAATGCAGACAGAAGAAAAAATTGATTTTAATCGAATGATGACGGTAGGAGAGGTGGCTAAACGGAGTGGTGTAGCTGTTTCAACCTTGCATTTTTATGAGTCGAAAGGGCTAATTAAAAGTATCAGAACAAATGGAAATCAGCGTCGTTTTCCATCAATTGTCTTACGTTATATTGGAATTATTAAGGTTGCACAAAAAGTAGGAATTTCTCTGGAAGAAATTAAAAATGCATTAAGTGTTTATCCTATGGGAAGCAAATTAACCGCAGAACAATGGTCAGTGTTATCATCGCATTGGCGTAAGGATTTAGATGAGCGTATTCAAAAACTAACACGTTTAAGAGATGAAATGGATTGGTGTATCGGTTGTGGTTGTTTATCTCTAAAACAATGTCCTTTACGTAATCCAGAAGATGTATTGAGACACCAAGGATCTGGTCCCCGTATTTTAGAGCGTGAATAAGAACCCAATATTAATATTATATACGTTTGATATTTTAGCTTTTTATCTTGAGCTGTTGATCAGTTATGTTTGGTGAAAAACTCTAAGCACACTTTCAAGTTTTTAATCATTGCAAATGACCATTATCAATAATGATATTGAGCTAAAACGGGCATATTTAAAACCTAGTCAGTGTTGTGTAAATAACCAGTAATAAATAGACAGGTCTGTATAGACAGTCCGCCTAACTTTTTAGTAGAATACATCACAATTTAAAATTAAATAATAATGCATGTCTAACAATATTTACGCTGCTTTGGAGCAGCTTGGATTATCTGCACAAAAGCGTGCGATCCACGTAAAATTTTCTAATTCGGCGTTGAGCCAACAAGTGTTCCTACAACGTATTGATGGAACACATCAAATCAATGAAGGTGTTCGGCTCCAACTCATCTGTCTTGCAACGTCAGCAACTATCCCTTTAAAAAGCTTTATTGGAACTCAAGCTGCAATTGATATCGTCACAGATAAATCCGAATTAACCCGTATTTCAGGGATTGTGACCCAAGCCGATATTGGCGCATCTGATGGTTCTCTTACTATCTATCGTTTGACTGTAGAAGACCCAACAGCACTTTGGAAACATCGTAGAAACTCTCGAGTATTTATGAATAAGTCGGTTGTGGATGTGATCCAGACCGTGTTTCAAGAATGGGCACAACGCAGCCCACTGTTTGCCTCAAGTCTGAGTCTAGATAAGAGTGGCTTAAGCAAAGACTATGATGTGCGCCCATTCATTATGCAAGCATCTGAAAGTGATTTTGACTTCCTGACCCGTTTGATGAGAAGTGAAGGGATTAACTGGTTGATCGATGAAGCTCAGCTTAAAGTATCGAGCTCAACAGAACAAATTCAAGCACAAAAGCTTCGTTTAATTGATGATAATTCGCAATTCAGTGCCTTAGAACGCCGCAATATTCGCTTCCATAGAAGCAGCGCCGTAGAAAAAACTGATTCAATTACCAATTTTATTGGTCAGCGTTCCATTCAACCGACTTCAGTGTATATCCAGCGTTGGCAAGCTGATGTATTGGATATTGATGAAGGCGCTGGCAGTGTTCAAAGTAAACACAGCCATAGTGAAAATTATGACAATGCCAGTTTAGCTTTAGAACAAGCCTGGCACTTTAGTCCTGCATGGATTCAAGACCTTAATGGCGAAGATGGTGCCACGCCATCGGGCAATAGTCAGATTGAAAAGTTTAACCAAAACCTCAGCAACTACTACGATTCACAAGCCAAACAATTTACAGCAACATCAACTGTGCGCGATGCACATGTTGGTTATTGGTTTGAACTAAATGAACATCCTGAGATAGATCAACACTCAGGTGCAGACAAAGAATTTTTAATCACGGCTAAAAGCTTTTATAACCAAAATAACTTACCTAAAGATCTCACCGATCAAGTCACCGCTTTAGTCCAACAAAGCAATTGGCAAACAAGTCAAATCACCAGCAACACGAGTGATGAACGTCAAGCCAGCAATTTAACCATTCAACGTCGTAATATCAGCACGGTTCCAGCCTATAACCCATTACAACACCGACCGATTGCATCACCACAACGGGCCAAAGTGGTGGGGCCAAGTGGAGAAGAAATTCATGTCGATGAATGGGGGCGTATCAAAGTTCGTTTCCTGTTTAGCCGTAATGAAGACAATACCCATGATGGCGGTGCGGGTTCTAATGACAATGATACAGATTCAGCTTGGGTCGATGTCCTGACCCCATGGGCAGGTGAAGGCTATGGTGCACGATTCTTACCGAGAATCGGTGAGATTGTTGTAATTGACTTCTTTGATGGCAACATTGACCGTCCATTTGTGGTTGGGCGCATCCATGAAGCGCAACGTCATCCAAGCAAGTTTGATGACAAAGGCAAACTGCCTGACACCAAGAAACTGGCAGGAATAAAAAGTCGAGAGTATCAAGGCAGTGGCTACAATCAACTGAGGTTTGACGATACTACTGGCCAAATCAGCAGCCAGTTACAGAGTAGTCATGGCACCAGCCAACTCAACTTGGGCAAACTGAGTCATCCAAAAGACAAAGCAGAAAGTGATGATCGTGGAGAAGGTTTTGAGCTGAGAACTGACCAATGGGGAGCACTACGTGCAGGGCAAGGTTTACTGCTTTCGACCTACAAACAAGACCAAGCCAAAGGTGATCACCTTGATTCAGAGCTTGCCAAAAAGCAACTTGAAGGTAGCCAGACCAACAGTAAAGCCTTAAGTGATATTGCCAAGAATCAAAAGACGGATGAAATAGAATCGATTGAGCAACTAAAAGAATTTACAGAACAGCTTGAGCAAAAAATTGCTAAATTCAATAAAGCCTTGCTTTTATTAAGTTCACAAGATGGGATTGCCTTAAGTACCCCTGAAGACATTCATATTTCGGCAGATTCGCAGATCAATCAAATTGCAGGTGATAGCATCAACTTGAGTACGCAAAAGAATTTGATTGCACACGCGCAAAACAAACTCAGTTTATTTGCTGCTCAAGGTGGCATTAAAGCTATTGCAGCGCAAAGTAAAGTTGAAATTCAGGCACAGTCAGATGCTTTAGATGTATTTGCCAAGCTGGGTATTACCATTTCATCTACCGATGACAAAGTTGTGATTAGTAGTCCTAAAGAGGTTGTGATTACAGGTGGTTCATCGCAAATTGCACTGAATAATTCAGGAATTTTCCCAAAAACAGGTGGGAAGTTTGAGGTGAATGCTGGACAGCATGTGTTTAAACCTGGAGCGCATATCAATACTTCACAGCAATCATTGAAGTCAAATAATGCCAAAGGTGTGTTGGAGCTTTTCAATAGCTATATTCATGGTGAGGCGATAAAACAAGGGAAATTTAAAGTAGTTGATGTTAAAGGTAAAGAGTATCAAGGCGTGCTTGATGATAAAGGCTTTGCACGTGTTACAGGTATTGTTCCTGGCTCAGTTAAAGTATTTTTTGAGGGGGATCAAAGAGACCCTTGGGCTGAAACTAGCGATTTAAAAAGACAAGCTGAATGGCCAACAGCACAACAATTGCAAGGTTTTAATCCAGATATGATATTTAATTCGATTTCAAAAATGAAAAATACAAGATCAGATGTGTCTAAGGCATTTAGTAATGCTTCAAGTTTGGTAGCTAATCTTCATAAATTAAAAAAATAAGGAATAAAACATGGGTCTATTAGGCATGGTTCCTTCAAAGCCAGGAAACCAAACTCCAGAACAAAAACAAGCAATAGTAACATTAGCAAATAGTTTAAAAACACAAGTAGTGGTTGCCCCACTTCAAAGTATTGCACCTCAAGATATTGTATCAAGTCGAAATAGCATCAATGATTGGCTAAAACAAAATATTAGTCCTGATTTTGATTTAAATACTCTTGCTCAAGTTGCAGGCGTTATTCCTGTAGTCGGTAATATTATTGCTCTTGTTGATGTGGTCGAAGGTATTATCAATTTGGTTAACAATCCAAATCCGGCCATATTAGATTGGGTAGATCTTTGTATTAATTTGATTGGTGTTATTCCAGTCCCTCCAGGAATGAATACAGCTCGTATGACCCTAAGGCCGATGGTCATGGCGGCAAGAAATGCAGTATCTACAGGTAAAACAACTTTAGCTTTGGCTGTGGAAAGTGCAATACAAGCTAGTTTAAATGATGCTCTTGCGGGTCAAATACAACCTTTCGTAGATAAAGCGACAGGGCAAATTGATACTTTAATCAATGGCTGTTCGGATTATGCGATGAAAATATCTAATGATTTTTCATCGGGCTTAATCAATATTGCAAATGGTCAGGCTGTTAACCCTATAGCGATTGCAAATGCTCAAAAAGATGCACAGAAAAGTTTTAGCAAGGTGACTACAGGTAGTTTAATCCGAGATCCTAAAAATACCTTTGATAACTTGTTTAAAGCACTCACCTTATCTGCCTCAGCGCAAGTGGGACAAGTTGCAAATCAAGTTTTACAAAAAATCTTGGCAAGATTGGGGGCAGCCGGGAAAGCGGCACTTTTAGCAGTTGCAACTAAAATAAAAACATTTGGTGCAAAAGCTGCTCAAGCAATTAAGGCAAAAGCAAAGACATATCTATTAAAATTTATTGAAATATTAAAATCAGTATTAAAAAGAAGACCAAAAGGTGGTGCTGTAAAGCCAAACACAACAACACAAGTTAAAAGCGTCACACCAGCGGCGCCTCTGGAAAGTAAATCAAAAGTTACAAAACCTAAAAAAGATCCAAATCCATGTAATTGTGGTGGGGCTGTCGCAAGTAAAAAAAGTATTAGTTTTATAACTGGTGTTGAATCTCTCACTCATCTTGATGCTGACATATTTTCAACAAGAGGAATTTTCCAAACTCGAAGCTACGCTTCTAATTTGGAAGGCTATGATAAGAGTGAGTTTGGTGCAAGATGGCTTACACCTTGGACACTGAAAATTTTTGTTGAAGATGACAAATTTTTATTTGTCGATGAGACAGGGCGAATTATTCATCTTCCTAAACTCGCTGAAAATACAACTTATTTATCTGTTGCTGAAAATTTGTATATTACCAATCTTGGTAATAGTTTGGTCATTGAGTATAAAAATAAGGAACAATATTTATTTGAAAAATATAAAGATCACTACATTCTGAAAGCAATTGTAAAACCTGATCAAAGCACCATACTTATTGGGCATGAAGAAGGTATATTAAATAAGATCGAGTTTTTTAATGATAAAAAACTGGACTGTTATATTGAATGCATAAAAAATTCAAATCAAAAAATTGAAAAGCTGATTCTCAACAAAGATGGTAAGCGCTCGGATATAGCAAGTTATTCTTATGATCAGCAAGGTGATTTAATACAGGCAACCACTCGAGATCATGCGAATTATCACTATTCTTATCATAAACATTTACTTACCCGTTATACGGACTTAACCAATCGAGCAATAAATCTAGAATGGGATGGTGAAACATATGAAGCCAGAGCATTTCATGAATGGGCAGATGACGGTAGCCAAGAATTATCTTTAGCATGGCTAGATGATAAGCGTTGTACCTTAGTAATTGATGGCGAGGGTAATGTAACTCAGTATCATTATGATATTGATGGTTATAATTATCGTATTGTTTACCCTGATGAACTAGAAGAATGGTTTATCCGTGATAGTAATTCAAAAATCACTCAGCACTTTACAACGACTGGCGAAGTCTATATTTATCGGTATAACGATCAGGGTGATTTATTAGAATCTATCAATCCCGATGGCAGTTCAGTCGAATATAAATATGAAAATGGTAATCCAGTAGAAATTAAAAATGCTGAAGGAGCTATCTGGAAAAATGAATATAATAATAAAGATCAGCTGATCAAAGAAATAGATCCCTTACAGCGTGAAACTTTATACAGTTATAGTGCTCAAGGATTACCGACCAGTATTATTGATGCCAAAGGTGGCTCGAAATCATTTAAATATGATGCACAGGGTAATTTACTCAGTTATCAGGATTGTTCAGGCAAAGAAACCAAATGGGGATATGATGAGCGTGGTCGGGTTAAGTTTGCCGAGAATGCATTAAAACAAAAAGTTGAATACTTTTATTCTGGATCAGGCCTTGAACAAAGAACGGCCATTATTAAAGGTGTTCCATTAAATGCTTTAGGGCAACTTGAAAAAATCAAACATGCTGATGGCACTGAAGAACATTTTGTACATGATGCCGAAGGGCGGTTACTTGCGCACCTTGATCCAAATCAACAACAAACCCGATACGAGTATGATGAGTCGGGTCTAATCACTGTGCGAACAGATGCATTAGGTCATAAGCTTAAGTACAAATGGGATCAGCTTGGTCGCCTGCAGAGGTTAATTAATGAAAATGGTGCAAGTTACCAGTTCTTCTATGACGTCATGGGGCGTTTGCTGAAAGAAATTGATTTCGATGGAAAAGAAACAGTCTATAAATACGATGACAGAACTAAACAACTGACAACCAGTATCGAAGTTGCATCTGCTTATGGTCAGGATTTAAAAGACCGTGTTGCACAGAAAGACAGGATACAGCAATTTGTATTTGACAGCATGGGACGACTTGAACAGCGTACTGCAGGTTATGGCTACGACTCTCATGAAGTTGAACAGCAACAAATAGAAGAGTTTGCCTATGACAGCAATGGGCAACTTGTCTTAGCAAGAAATGCAGACAGTGCTGCACACTGGTTCTATGATGCGGTTGGTAATCAAATCCGTGAACATCATCAGGATTTAAAAACCAATAAAACAGCCGTGTGGAAACATACTTACGATGAGCTGAATGTGCGGATTCAGACGATTCGACCTGATGGGCAAAATATCGACTGGCTCACTTATGGCAGTGGTCATATTCAAAGCCTGATCTTGAATGGTGAAGATGTTGTTAGCTTTGAGCGTGATGATTTACACAGAGAAACCGCACGGCACTATGCCAATGGAATTAGCCAAGAACAGAAATATGATGATATTGGACGCTTAACACAGCAAAGAATTGTCAATGGTCATGAATTTGGTTATCAATCTCCTACCCAACAGCAAAATAATGCAATCAATGAAACCCAGCAACTGATTCAGCGTTTATATCAGTACAATAAAACAGGACAGCTCACAGGTATTCAAGATACACGTCGCGGGAATATTAACTACAAATATGACCCTGTAGGACGTTTATTGGACGCAACGAGCAAACTAGGCAAGGAAACATTCCGTTTTGACCCAGCCAACAATATTATCGACCCTTACAATATGGCTTCTGATAAGTCATCTAAGCAAAATACAGAAGAAGGACATTATGGCTATAACCGTCTGGTCAATAATGTCGTCAAAGAATATTTAGAACAACAATATCAGTATGATGAATTTGGGCAGCTCGTTCGACAAAAGAACGCTCAGGGTGATTTACATCTTGAGTGGGATGTATTTGGTCGTTTGATGAAAAGCCGTAATGCTGAATATACAGCTGAGTATCGTTACGATGCGCTAGGTCGTCGTATTCAGAAACGTAGTAAGCACCATCATACAGGTGCTGAACAGAATGTGTTTTATGGATGGGATGGAGATACAGTTGCTTTTGAATCTACTGAAGATTACACCAAACATTATATATACGAAAAGGACAGCTTTGTACCAATGTTACAGGCGGTTTATCAAAGCTCAATAGAACTACACCAAACACTTGATTGGACAGATAAACCTTATAGTATTTATCGTGATCCTATATGGAAAACCACCAAGAAAAGCAAAGGCTTTGATGATGTATGGTTCTACCACTGTGACCACTTAGGTACACCACAGGAAATGAGTGACCATACAGGTGCAATCATTTGGAAGGCGCAATATAAGGCATGGGGTGAGTGTAGAGCTGAGAAAAACAAATCTAATTTCTTTGAGAACTCAGAAATTATAAGCAACAACATTCGCTTCCAAGGGCAGTATTTCGATGAAGAAACGGGACTTCACTATAACCGTTATAGGTATTATTCACCTTATGTAGGAAGGTTTGTTAGTAAAGACCCGATTGGGTTGTTGGGTGGGCACAATGTTTATGCTTATGCACCAAATCCTGTTGCGTGGATTGATCCTTATGGGTTAAGTGCTTGTCCAATAAAGGTAGATATAGTTCGATACAAAAAGGATAAAGTTACTCCTTTAGCTGGTAGTTATACAAGTGGTATAAACAGAGCTTGGGCTTTAGAGAAGCAACTAGTTACATTGACAGGCTATGGTACAACTAATTGGACAGAAGCTCAAAAAACTGAATTAAAAACTACTGGTAAGGTTAAAGGTTATACAGGTCATCATATAAATAATGCTGCTTCTGCACCTGAATGGGAGGGAGATCCTAGAAATATTGTATTCTTAACTAACTCTCCAAATGGTGGGGAACACAAAAATGGTTTACAAGGACACAGAAACAGTCAAACTGAAACCACAGGCAAATGGACTAATCCAACAACTGGAAGACTAATTGATAGGGCGGAAATGATGAGGCAATACAATCTAGCAAAAGACAAAATGGATAAAAAAGGATGTAAATTATGAGTTTAGACAATTTAAAGAAATATGCTGAATTTGATAAAATTACAGAAGGAAAAAAAGTTAATATTGAATTACCATCTGATTTTTTAAGTTTTGTAAATGCTGTTGGTTCAGATAGTCTTATATTTGATTGGTCGGCTGAGAATATTACCTTATATGGTATTTATGATATTTATGATATGCAAGATGTGTATTCAAATGATCTGAGTTTATACGTTTTAGGGGATATTATAGCTAATCCAATTTTTTATAGTTCAACTACTGATTATAAAGTAAAAATTGCTAAACATGGGGTTGGAAAAATAGAATTAGAACCCTTAGCCAAAAATTTTGAGGAGTTTATAGCTATATTAGATTGTTATGTACAATTGTTTTATATTACTTACAATAAAAAAATACTTAATGATGATTACGAAGTATTAAATGACTTTAAGGATAATTTGACTGGGGAATTATTAAACATTACTGATGAAAATTGTATAAATACATTTATTAAGTTTTTATAAGTAATTCATATTTATTTAAGTCAAATTATTTCAAATAATATTTTTTCCATTCAATACCAATATGATGCCAATGGTCAACTAATTCGACAAAAAACGAGACAAGGTGATTTAAATCTTGAGTGGGATGTATTTGGTCGTTTGATGAAAAGCTGTAATGCTGAATATACAGTTGAGTATCGTTACGATGCGCTAGGTCGTCGTATTCAAAAACGCAGTAAACATCATCATACAGGTGCTGAACAGAATGTAATTTATGGGTGGGATGGTGACACAGTCGCTTTTGAATCCACTGAAGATTTCACTAAACATTATATTTATGAAAAAGGCAGCTTTATTCCTTTAGTTCAAGCGGTTTATTTGGGTGAGGTAGACGTACATCACAGTGTAGATTGGAGTGATAAACCTTATAGTATTTATCGTGATCCTATATGGAAAACCATCAAGAAAAGTAAAGGCTTTGATGATGTATGGTTCTACCACTGTGACCACTTAGGTACACCACAGGAAATGAGTGACCATACAGGTGCAATCATTTGGAAGGCGCAATATAAGGCATGGGGTGAGCTCGTGTCAGCAAAGCAACGCTTTGCACGAGCGCAAGACGAGAGCTATGCTCGAAGTGGTAAGTCTGAAAAAGTGAAATCTAACTTCTTTGAAAACTCAGAAATTATTTCAAATAATATCCGTTTTCAAGGTCAATATTTTGATCAAGAGACAGGGTTGCATTATAACCGTTATCGGTATTATTCACCTTATGTGGGGCGGTTTGTAAGTAAAGATCCGATTGGGTTGTTGGGAGGGAATAATAATTATCAATATACTCAAAATCCAATAGATTGGATGGATCCCTTAGGGTTGTCAGCATGCAAATTGAATAAAAAAGTTAATGTTGATGCGATTGTAAAAAAATATGGTGGAAAACATATCACATCTGATTATTATGAGATGCCGTCACATAAAGCAGCGAAGCAAGCAGCATCAGAAATTGCTGGTAACTTATCAAGTGCACCGAAAACGACACGTAGGCAAGACTATCGAGGTGGACCGAGAACATGGAGTAATAGTAATGGTGTAATCGGAAAGAATAGTGGAGGAGATAATCCTTGCTCTGGTTGGCGAGATGATTCACCAGGTCATTCATTTAATGATAAAAATGGTAAAACCGAAATACCATCTCATTTGAATGCTTGGAATAAGCTAGGAGGAGTAGAGAATGTGCATTTGTTATATAAGAAGGGTTTAATCGTTAATGGAAAAAAATACTAATGAAAAATAAGCCTTGGAAAAAGTTTAAATATCAAACAGAGTCTAATAAATTTTATTATATTTTAGCTGGTGAAGATTTCAACAAAGAAGATGGTGTTAAACTGAATCCATTTTTGAATAGTGAGAATTTAATGGATAAAGAAGTTATTATTGTTCAACAAGAAGACTTGGCTGATTCACCATGCTTTAATATTAAGAATACTGATACTGGTATTTTTTTGGAAATATATAGCTTAAATAAAGCAGAAATATATATTGTTAATAAAAATTTTGATATGCCTGATTTAATTGAGCTCATTTTTAAATTAAGCCAATTTAGTTATGTGGCTGCTTTGAAATATATTAAGTTTAAATATGGATTCAGAGAAAACTATCTTTTTTTTGAAAGCTAGTCTAAATTGTTAATATAATTATAGCCTAAGGATTAATAGTGCTTAATAATCATGATCTTGGTTTTAACCAAACTTCGATGATAATAACCTGACCATTTTTTCATAGTGTCCTGCCGAAACGTTTAACCGTCCAAAGTAGTTCATTTCGCTTTCGCGAATGAACTTTTGTATCTTTCCAAGGCTTTACATTTTTTCTGGGTCGAATCGTGGGCGAAGAGGGCAATTTTATTAAGAGGCAGTATGATTGAATTTAAGTCACTCATTAAAATTAATGAAAATTATGTAGATATCAATGATTTTACTTTATCTCATCAAATAAAGAGTCTTGATTGGGACTATGTGCAAGGAAAAATCATAATTTTTTATTATGGGAAGGAAATTTTTGGATCAGAAATTGTAGATGATATTAATTGGTTTTGGGGATTTATTGCTGATGGATTTAATGATTTTTTTGAAAAAGGAGTTTATGATATTGGCTTTCCTTCGCAGGATATACGTTTTGTTTTGGTAAAAATTAAAAAAAATATTATTAGTCTTGAAATTACATCAGAAAATATGGTTTATTTAAAGAAAGAATTTGATTTGATTGATTTTTTAATGGTGCTATTAATTATTTTGTTTTTGAAAAAAATTTAATAAAGATGAAAATGTTGAAATGGATAGAAAAATTGGTTTAATAGAATTATATAAGAGAAATCTTTGAAGTTTAAATAGGATCTTATTTCTGAAATAATAACATATGAAATATTCAAATGAAGGTTTAGAAAGTAATGATTTTTACTTCTGTGTACAAGGTGTAATATGAAAAAAAGTTTTTTTTAACGTATGCTTCAAAACTTAAAGTATTTGATTTGGCTGAAATTTTTGAAAAAAATTTGATATTTCTTTTATTGAACATAGCAGCGATTATTTGGGAAATTATTACTCTTATGAGGGATTATTTTGTGATAATTTTAAAATATTGAAAAATAAGTTACCTGATGGTGATTTGCAAATAAATGACGGTGGAATAGAAACTATTTTGAAATTGGGTTTTTTTAATGGAAAAAATAAAGAAGAACAAAGTAAGTATGAATTTATGAAAAAACAATTAGCGAGTTTGAATAATATAAATTTACATTCATTTGATATTTTTGAAGAGGAATGAAGGCACTAATATGATAAGAGACCATGTGAAAGGAACATAAATGAAGACTTGGGATCAAGTAGTAGAAAGTGCAGCTGAATTTATATCTTTTTTGGAAAAAGGTAATTTTTATAATACTAAGTTTAGTACTGAAAAAGATTACAAGATTATTTTTGATGCTAATGTAGGGATAGATTATGCGACTAATGATAGTTTTGATGATTTTGATGAATGGGAAACTGTGACTGATCCCCCCGATATTTTTCTAGAAAGCTTTGAATGGAACGATCGGATTAAATATAAATTAAAACAAAAAAATTATTTTGGATTTGAAAATCAAGACTTTAACGGAGCTAAAGAAAAATGGATAACGGGTGAAGCTTGTCTGATAGTAGAGTTAATGTATAGAGATATAGGTATAATATTTCAATGTTATGCAAATGACTATTTTCCTACAATCTGGAAAGAAATTTTAGAAATATATTTAAATGGTGGTTTTCCGTGTGGATGGGATGGTCATCTACCTGAAGGGAAAATTGTAGTTTTTTCTAATCAATAAAATTTAAAATCAGATAAGTTATTTCAAATTATACAAAGCTCAATGATAGCTTCATTGAGCTTATTTTTATTTTAATGATTCATATAACGTACGCCAAAATTTGCTATCGAAAACCACCAAGCAAAGCAAAGGCTTTGATGACGTATGGTTCTATCATTGTGACCATTTAGGTACACCGCAAGAAATGAGTGACCATACAGGTGCAATCATTTGGACGGCGCAATATAAGGCATGGGGTGAGCTCGTGTCAGCAAAGCAACGCTTTGCACGAGCGCAAGACGAGAGCTATGCTCGAAGTGGTAAGTCTGAAAAAGCTAAATCCAGTTTCTTTGAAAACTCTGAAATCATCAGCAACAACATTCGTTTTCAAGGGCAGTATTTCGATTTAGAGACGGGTTTACACTATAACCGTTATCGTTATTACTCGCCTTATGTAGGGAGATTTGTAAGTAAGGATCCTATAAAACACAATGGTGGGTTTAATCTTTATCAATATGCTGCGAATAGTATAGGTTGGACAGATCCGTTTGGCTTAAGTCCTGTAAATACGCTTAAGAAAATTGCTGAAGTACGCGCTGGTCGTAGTGTAACAGCCTGTTCATATAAAGAAGCTGGTGCAATTTTATTTGGAGCTTTCCCTGATGCACAAAAATCGGCTGGGGCTAGCGACAAATCATCTGAAAAAACAGCAAAAGATAAAAAAGCTTTTAAACAAAATAGACAAAACTCAACAAATAGGGCTTCATATCATATGGATTATAAACTTAATCCATTGACAGGTGTCTTATTTGGACATGAGTCTTTACCAGATGGCCATCCTCACAAAACTATTCCACATATCAATATATTTACACCTGAAGGTAAAAAAGTTGATATTTTTGTAGAACCACCTAAAAATTGTCCTGTTAGAAAATAAAGAGGTAACTTTAATGAGTGAATTTTATGATAGCCTTGAAAAGTTGTTTTTGAAAAAAAACCCTATATTGATTTCAAATGTAGATAATACCAATAATAATGAATATGTCTTAGATTTATTTTTAAAAAAAAATAATAATAATATTAATTTTACATTCTCTAGGTATTTGGGGAAGTATGGTGATGCTTTAGATTTATACGATATATATGATTGTAGAGAATTTAACAGTTTGGATGATTTCTTTATTTATTTTAATGAGAGGTATAATGAGTATGAAGATATGTTAAATGAAATTTTAAAATCAGATTATGTTAGATATCTTAAATAGCAATTGATTTAATATTAATAATTTTATTTGATTGAAAATATTTTATTAATTAGTATGAAAATAGATCGAGATCGTTAATTGATATTGAATTAAATTTAAAAAAATTTGATAGTTTTAGTGGTGAGAAATCAAAGCAATTGAATAAGGGTTTAAAAAACAGAAAGGAAGGTATAAGGTGAAAAAAAGCTTTTTTTTAATATATACTTCAAAACTTAAAATATTTGATTTGGCTGAAATTTTTCAAAATAAATTTGATATCTCTTTTATTAAACATAGTAGTGATTACTTAGGTGAATACTACTCATATGAGGGATTGTTTTGTGATCATTTTAAATTATTAAATAATAAGTTGACTGATGATAATTATCAAATAATTGATAGTGAAATTTTAACTATTTTAAAGTTAAGTTTTTTCAATGGGAAAAATAAAGAAAAACAAAGTAAGTATGAATTTATGAAAAAACAATTAGCGAGTTTGGATAATATAAATTTACATTCATTTGATATTTTTGAAGAGGAATGAAGGCACTAATACGATAAGAGACCATGTGAAAGGAACATAAATGAAGACTTGGGATCAAGTAGTAGAAAGTGCAGCTGAATTTATATCTTTTTTGGAAAAAGGTAATTTTTATAATACTAAGTTTAGTACTGAAAAAGATTACAAGATTATTTCTGATGCTAATTTAGGGATAGATTATGCGAATAATGATAGTTTTGATGATTTTGATGAATGGGAAACTGTGACTGATAGCCCCGATATTTTTCCAGAAAGCTTTGAATGGAATCATCGGATTAAATATAAACTAAAACAAAAAAAATATTTTGGATTCGAAAATCAAGACTTTAACGGAGCTAAAGAAAAATGGATAACTGGTGAAGCTTGTTTGATAGTAGAGTTGATGTATAGAGATATAGGTATAATATTTCAATGTTATGCAAATGACTATTTTCCTACAATCTGGAAAGAAATTTTAGGAATATATTTAAATGGTGGTTTTCCGTGTGGATGGGATGGTCATCTACCTGAAGGGAAAATTGTAGTTTTTTCTAATCAATAAAATTTAAAATCAGATAAGCTATTTCAAATTATACAAAGCTCAGTGATAGCTTCATCGAGCTTATTTTTATTTTAATAATTCATATAACGTACGCCAAAATTTGCTATCGGAAACCACCAAGGAAAGCAAAGGCCTTGATGATGTATGGTTCTATCACTGTGACCATTTGGGTACACCGCAGGAAATGACAGACCATACAGGTTCGATCATTTGGAAAGCTGAATATAAAGCTTGGGGTGAGTGTAAGACTGAGAAGGCTAAATCAAATTTCTTTGAAAATTCAGAAATCATCAGTAATAACATACGCTTTCAAGGTGCATGAGCAAAGACAGAGCATTGCTCTGTCTGAAGCGCAAGGATCAAGAAACAGGGCTGCATTACAATAGGCATCGTTATTACTCGCCTTATGTTGGAAGATTTGTAAGTAAAGATCCTATAAGCCTAGACGGAGGCTATAATTTATACGTATATGCGCCTAATACCATAGAATGGATAGATCCTTTAGGCTTAAGGAGTAGAACTAAGACTTTACCTGTTAATGCAAAAAGTAAAAATACAAAAAAATTAATAAATTGTATTGGGGCATCTGGTAAAAAAGTTAGTGCAGATGATGCTAGAAAAGATGACTATTTGTATAATAATAAAAATGATGCGATGAATGCTGGAGCCAAAATGTTAGGACCTGGGGCTGTTAAAACTTATAATGAAAAAGGTCAGTGGAATGGTTGGAAGAATTCTAAAGGAGAGTCAGTATATTGGAATCATGGTGATTGGGGGAAAGGTGTAGGTACTTCTACTTTCCCACATTTGAACTATGATGTAGGAGGAAAGAAAGGTCACTTATTTATGAAAGATAAAATAGAGAATGCAGGTATGGTTGATGATTTTTATGGTAAATATAAAAAGGCTCAAAGTTGCCCATGAATGTATTAGAAATTATTGAAAATAGCGATGATTCAAAATTATTGAGTTTGAGCTGTGATGAAAACGAAGTAAGTTTAATCATAGCTCATGAATATCTTGGGAAGACTATTCGATTAACTTTTCCTTTTGAAAATTTTTTTAATAGTTTTTCAAGTAAAAGTGATGGTATATGTTTTTTATCAATTGAAGATATAGAGAGTCAGTTAGGTATAAAAAATGGAGTCTATATTCCAGCCACAGATTTTGGTGATTTTATGTATGAAATGAGAGAAGGAAATTGCTGTGCTTACGGTTTAAGAGAAAGTAAATTTAAAAAAATTTTCAAAGTTGTAGGTAGTTTTAAAGTAGTAATTCCATGCGAAAACTTAGATAAGATAAAAGTAGAGTTACTTCATAGTTAATCTTCTATTTATGGCTTAAGAGTATTATTAGAAAATAATTTTTTTCGGCTAAGTGTTTTTAATTTTATCTTTTTTAAAGTGATAATGGGCTGTAATGAAAATTACTTAAGATCGGTAAAAAAGTTAAGTGTAATTCTAAATAAGTAAGCAATTAGAAGAAAATGTTAATTCATTAATTCTAAATTTTTTAGGAAATGGTGGTTTTTTGAAAAATCCATTAAATGAATCAAAATTAAACTTCGGATATCTCAAGATTAATGATCCGATATTAACGGATAATATTTTTAATTTTCGAATAGAAAGCTATGGGCAAGTAGAGCTTCAAGAGTGGAATATGGTTAGATCAGATGAAATTGTAAATATGGATGAGTTGTATATGGAGAAAAATAATGATATTGATGGTTTAACAACTAAAATTTTTAACTTTGTTAGAAAAAAATTAATGAAAGAGTTATTCATGATCCGAAGTTAAATGAAGCTATCCCCTACTTAATTGGTAGCATTTATGATGATTTTACAAAAATTATTTTTAATGATTATACAAAACTAGATAATAATTCTTTTAATGAAGTACTTGCAGTGTACTTAGCAGGAGGCTGGCCATGTGGATGGGAGGGGAAATATCCCGAAGGCCGTTTAATAGTATTTTCAAATGAATAAATTGTAAGACCGAACCAATATGTTTTAAATTATACAAAGTTCAGTGATAAGTTATTGAGCTTTTTTTTATATTGGGGTGATTTATTATGGAAAACCATGAGAGAGGAAAATAAATGAAGATTTGGGATCAAGTGTTAGAAAGTGCTATAGAGTTTATAGTTTTTTGGAAAAGGTAATTTTTATAGCAGTAAATTCAATACTGAAAATGATTATAAGATTATTCATGATGCTAATTTAGGTATTGATTATGCGAATAATGATAGTTTTGATTATTTTGACGAGTGGGAAACAATAACTGATTCAATGAATGCTTTTCCTGAGCGTTTTGAATGGAGTGATAGAATTAAATATAAAATAAAGAAAAATAATTTTTTTGGCTTAGAAGGTCAGCAATTTAATGGAGCTAAAGAAAAATGGATGTGTGGAAGACTAATTGATCGCGAAACGATGATTAATCAGTTTAACAAAGGCTGTAAAATTTAATTTTTAGGAATAGATATGAATCTTATCAACTTATTGGAAAAAATTAGTATAAATAATCAAAAGATATACGGTGAATCATCATTTTTGATTAAGAAAAGTGAGCTAGATAATGATCAATTTTTAATTTATAAAAATTCTATTCCCGAATGTGATTTCAATATTGATATTGGAGGAAATATTAATGATTTTCTAGGAAGTGATTCAATTCAAGAAATTCAGTATATGTTTAGTGATATATTTGATAGAGATAGTACAGTGTTTTTAACACAGCATGATACTAATATTGTTTATATTGAGAATGATTCTGGAAAAGTTGGAGCATGCATTTCAGGTGACACACTTCATATTATTTCAAAAGATATATATCGTTTCTTAAAGGCAATTAATTTAATTCAAGAGCTAATTATTAACAAATATAATTTAAATTCTAGAAAAGAGAATGGTGGGTATGTTGAAGGATTTATTAAAGAAGTTAGGGCGAATTTAGAAATACAAGCGGCTGTTGAAGATATAGAATATTTTATAGAGTTTTTTTATGAATAAGATTATCACAGGTGTAAGTCTATTTGCTTTAGTTTAGCTATTTATAAATGCAATAAACTCAACAATGCTTTTATCTAAAAGGGTAGAAGCATAAATTTTATGCCATATATATTTTACAAAACTCAGCCCAATTCGCCATTAATGCTTTACGTTTCTCAAGATAAGCTCCACGTAGGTAAGCAGCCTCTACCACATCTGGTAGTTTATGAGCTAATACATGCTCACAGACCTCACGTGGGTAATCGGTTTTATCAGCAGCAAAATTACTTGGAACAGGTCCCTTTTCTGTATGGTTGCGTGTTAGTGGAGCCATTACAATGCGATTGTTAAGTTCAATGTTGACCAATTGATAATAACTAAAAAGAGTTTTATCGGTCATGCTGCACCTCTAATTTAATATCATGATCCTTTATGGAAAACTACGAAACAAAGCAAAGGCTTTGATGATGTATGGTTCTACCATTGTGACCACCTTGGTACACCACAGGAAATGAGTGATCATACAGGTGCAATCATTTGGAAAGCGCAATATAAGGCTTGGGGTGAATGTAAAGTAGAGAAAGTTAAATCTAATTTCTTCGAAAATTCTGAAATTATTTCAAATAATATTCGTTTCCAAGGTCAGTATTTTGATGAAGAGACAGGTCTTCATTATAACCGCTATCGGTATTACTCGCCTTATGTAGGACGGTTTTTAAGTAAAGATCCGATAGGTATTCTTGGTAATTACAATACCTATGTATATACTAATAATCCTCTACTTAAAATTGATCCCTTAGGTCTAAAAGATAAAATTGTATATAGATCATTATCAGTAGAAGATAGATTGAGATATGATGCTGGTTTAGACTTGGCGCCAAAAGGATTGGGAGGATGTATTTTATCTCATGTCCAAGGAAAAAATACAAAATATTTATCTGCATCTGAAACAAAAGCCGGTACAAACCGTTTCAATAGTGGAAATGGCGTTGTAGCAATTAATGTGAGCAAAGCAACAAGACTGGGATCTAATTTTGTTGATCATAATAATGTTTTGCAAGCTACAAAATGTGATAAAAAAGCGCATAGTGATGCAAAAAGAGTGAATGAAGTGCTATTTATTAATGGTATACCAAGAGAAGCAATGGAATTAATTGGAGAAAGATAATGGCTTGCTTATATGATAGATATGAAATTGGAGAAATTGCTGAATTGGTTATTAAGAATAAAGGTTTTTCAATAACCTACCATGATGAATTGGAAATTTATTTGGCAAAAAATGAACAAGGTTGGAATTTTAGAGCTGAAACAATTTGCGCTTTATTAGGACTAATAACTGTACATGAAGAGAATCTTAATATTGCTTCAGATGATAGACTAAATTTATACGAGTTTAGTGATGTTTTGCCTTTAATAAAAACTCAAAAGCCAAACTATATTGCAGTGTATGAGAAAAAGAAATGATCAATTTATCAGATGGGTATGAAGATTTTCCTATAATATTTAAAACAATACTTGATAAAGGATACCAAATTTGGATCGATGAATTAGGTAGTTTTTGGGCTGAAAAGGATGGGTGGGATTTTGTCTCAGATAATCCAGCAGGTCTATTAGGATTAATCGCAATTTATGAAGCGAAGAAACCAGAAAAATTTAAAGAACGATGGTGGGAATAGTCATTCCTATAATTTTTTACCTATAAATTGAAGCAATTGAATGATTTGTAAATGAAGTATAGAGTCAAATTAAATTACTGATTGTAATGATCTTATAATTCATTAAAGTATTTATAGTACCTAACAGTGATCACTTAGGTACTCAATAAATCACCACTCAAAGATGATCATTTGAATCGTTCAATATCAAACTTAAGAAAAGTGAAAAAGAACCTTAAAGACACAACTTATAACAATTCCAAGTTAATTTTCATTTTGTTCAATCCATTGAACCAAATCATAAATTTTTTCAGCGACTTCAACTCCTTTATTTTCAGATAAAGAATATTCTACATGTGGCGGAATAATTGGATATTCCTTACGAATCACAAAACCATCATTTTCCAAATCACGTAAAGTTTGAGTCAACATTTTTTCACTGATGCCATCAATTCTACGTCTTAACTCACTAAAACGGTGAGTCCCTCTTCTTAAACAGAACATGACCAAAACGCCCCAACGATTGGTTAAATGCATAAGCTTAACCCGAGAGGGGCAATTCTTTGACAACACATTTGCGGCTAAACAAGATTCATCAGTATTCATAAACTTTCCACGACTAAAAAACACTTACTTTTTAGTAAGTACTTACAAAAAGTAAGTTTATTATTTACTATAACAAATATCAGCAAAACTGTGTGGCTTTTCACATATTTTGAATCATATATTTATAGATGAGAGTTAATTTATGGCTTCTCCAATTCTACACTGGATTATCGACCCGATCTGCGGCTGGAGTTATGGTGCACTGCCTTTAATTAATGCAGTCGAAGAAAAATTTCCAAATCTACAACGTCTACATTTTGGTGGACTTTATAGTGAAGATCATCAACCACAAATGACAGCAGCAATGCGAACACAGATCATTCACTATGATGAACAAATCCATCAACTCACAGGTGTTGATTTTGGTGATGATTATAAAAATGGTTTGCTTAAAGACAGCACACTGATCATGAACTCTATCCCTGCAACTCATGCTTTACTGAGTATTCAGCAGGGGGTAGGGCATAGCGCGATGATATCGTTATTAAATTTAATACAACAGGGCTACTATCAAAAAGGTCTAAATGTCACACAATATAGTGTGCTGGCGCAATTTGCTGTCGAGTTAGGACTGAATAATGACCAATGGTCAAAATATTTAGTTGAGATCGATCAAGATCAACAAGATGAATATATTCAACATGCACGCCAATTATTATCCCATGTTCGAGGACAAGGTTTTCCAACATTGGTGTATGAAAATCAACATGGTGAAATGGGCAAAATACCGCTTCATGGTTTTTATAATAAATCAGAGGATTTTGTACGTTTTTTAGAGCAACAACTACTTAAATCTTAATTTAATTCTAAAGAGAGCCAACAATATGAAATTATTTTTAAAATCACTTCTTGCAAGTTCAGTGATGTTGAGTGCTTCTGCATTTGCAGCAGAGTTAAGCTATAAAGTTTATAACCCACAAGCACAAGGCATTTTTCCAGTTACATCTACACTTATTTCGGGTGAAAAAGATGCAGTGCTGGTCGATGCGCAATTCAGTGTTAACGATGCAAAGAACTTGGTTAAAATCATTCAAGACAGCGGTAAAAACCTTAAATATATTGTGATTACAGCGGGTGATCCAGATTTTTATTTTGGTTTAGAGCCACTGGTACAAGCGTTTCCAGATGCAAAAGTGATTGCAACCCCAGAAGTTGTTAAACATATTGAAGCAACCAAAGAAGGCAAGTTTGCTTATTGGGGACCTATCTTAAAAAATGGTGCGCCATCTCAAGTGATTGTACCGAGTGCCAGTGAAGATAAAACCATTGTGCTAGAAGGTGAAAAAATTGAGATCAAATCACCGGGTAAATACGCATCTTATCTTTGGGTTCCAAGCAATCGTACAATTCTAGGTGGTGTAGGGTTATCTTCAGGGATTCATCTGTGGACAGCAGATGCACAAACTGAAAAAGAGCGTAATGAGTGGAGAAAAACGGTAAAACAAATGAATCGTTTAAACCCTCGTGCAGTGATTCCTGGACATTATATTGGTGATATTCCAACAGGAACTCAAGCAATCGACTTTACTTATCAATATCTTGTGGATGTTGATCAAGTTTTAAAAGATCATAAAGATTCAGCATCAGTGATTGCTGCTTTAAAAGAAAAATACCCGAACTTGGCCGAAGAAAGTTCTTTGGAGTTAAGCTCTAAAGTGTTGACGGGTGAGATGGAATGGAAATAATTTAACGATGACCTATTGTTTTAAATTCATGAACTTCGTCATTGTTTGTGAACGAGAATAATGGGTTAATCTAATCAGGTGAAACTTAATCTAAGATCACGGTTAAGTTTCATCATTAAAGCCATTGATTTTTTTTAAGCGGAATTTTGAGTTTCAAAGCCAATACACAATCGACATTTAAAAAATCTCTCCCAGTATTCCATTTCATCGCCACGTTGTATTTCTGTATCGAAGGTGAGTATTGATCGTAGAAAATATAAAATTTTCTTAAAATCTAATTAAATAAAAATCAGATACTTAATGTTAATAAAGGCAGGGTTTATTGGCAGTGATAGCCTGATAAAAATTGAATTCAGCATATGTTTTAAAATTGTAGAAATAGGGGTTTTCCCTCATTCAAAAATCTTTTTAGGGCAGAATATACTGTGCATGTTGAATATATCCTCTATAAGAACGCTTGGAGTAAAAATGACTGAACTAAGTAAAATACCTACACCAGATACTGCTGAAGATAATGCATTTTTTCCATCCCCTTATTCTTTAAGCCAGTACACCGCATCGAAAACAGATTATGACGGTACGACTTATCCCAACCCATATCGTGGCGACAAAAAAATTCTGATGATTGCAACGGATGAGCGCTATATCCTAATGCAGAACGGAAAATTCTTTTCTACAGGAAATCATCCAGTTGAAATGTTACTCCCAGTATTTCATTTAGACAATGCAGGCTTTGAGTTTGATATTGCAACGCTTTCAGGCAATCCTGCCAAGCTGGAAATGTGGGCGATGCCGAATGAAGATAAGGTAGTTTTAGATACTTATGCAAAGTATGCTGAAAAACTTAAAAACCCGTTAAAGCTTGATGATATTTTGGACGAGATCATTGCTGGGAACTCGCCTTATGCAGGGGTTTTCATTCCTGGTGGTCATGGTGTACTCGCAAAAATTCCTGAAAGTAAAAGTGTAAAAAAAGTTTTAGAATGGGCGATAAACAACGATAAATATGTGATTACACTGTGTCATGGACCCGCAGCTTTACTTGCCGCAGCCGTCGATGAAAAACCAGAAAACTATATATTTAAAGATTATGAAATTTGTGTATTTCCTGACTTTTTAGATAAAGGCGCAAATATTGAAATTGGTTATATGCCTGGGCCATTACAATGGTTGGTGGGTGAAAATCTCGATAAATTAGGCGTTAAAATCCTAAATAAAGGTATCACAGGGCAGGTCCATAAGGACCGAAAACTTCTGACTGGAGACAGTCCTTTGGCATCGCATAATTTAGGTAAGTTAGCCGCTGAAACCTTATTGGCTGATCCTGAATTGGTATAAGCATCAATCAAGACGTTGTTTCTATTTAGACGCAATTTTTTATCTCAATATTGGAGATCTAGAGGCGATCTACTGCTGATCTCCAATATTTTAGTTTTAAGCGTTCAGTTTAGTGAGAAGACGGCTTTATGAGACTTGCAAGCAATCAACTGGCCGATTTATTGTTCCAGACTGTTCACCAATTGAGACAGGCACGTGACCTCGAAAGTCTATTTAAAATTCTGGTGGGATTTGCTGCTAAGCTAAATTTTGATCGAATTATTGTATGTAGTGTTTCACCTCAAAACCAACATGAATGGATTGATGAGGTTTTCTTTGTGCATGGTAACTGGGTTGATCGCAGCAATATCGAAGAGCGTGAAGTATATTTACGCCGCTGCCCAATCACCAAGCATATTTTTGAATACGATGAAGCCTTTTTTTGGGCAAAGAGCTCGCATAAAAAAACTGCAAAAGAAACCTATCGGATTATCAAAAGCCCTCTGCATCTTGGTGAGGTCAATGGAATACAAGTTCCCGTATTTGGTCGAACAGGTTTAGAGGGCGCAATTTCATTTGCGGGTGAAATTTCGGATATGGGTGCTGATTTTAAACTCACAGTACAGATGGTTTGTAATATTGCTTTTGGTGAAATTCTACATAAACAAAAGCATAGAATTGCGCATAAAAAAATACTGACCAAACGTGAAAAAGAAGTTTTAAAATGGGCAGCAGTGGGTCAAAAGCATTTTGAGATTGCCGACATTTTAAAAATTTCAGAGAGAACTGTTGAAAATCATTTACGCAGTATAAGAAAGTGCTTAGGAGTAAAATCTACTGCTCAAGCAATTGCTTCTGCCATCATCAGCAGAGAAATTGAATTATAAAGCAGCTCGATGTTTGCGACTTTTAAACATTCAGGCTTAACAAACGCTCAGTAATTCTTTTACGAAGCATAGCGTGAGCATTGAGATTTTAAGCCCCCCCTCAAAAAAAAGAAGAAAAGAAATAAAATAATAATGATCGCCAAATAAAAACCAGAAGGACTTTTTATTTGGCGTGTATATCTAGAAAATTTGGTCTGTATTCACGATGCCCAAATTGAAGTAATTAGATTTATCAATGCTTAAAAATAAATAAATTTTGAAATTTTATCAGCATACTCAACTACATTTTGAGAAATTTCACCTCTAAATAAATCTTCTGTATAGGTGCTCAATGGGCAGCTTACAGATAATACGGCAGCGATTTCTTGAGTTGCCTGACTATAAATAGGTGCAGCACTGGCAGCCATATCGGTATTAAAGTGCCCCCAACTGATCATAAAATCCTGACTGCGGACATAGTTTAAACGTTCTAATAAACTCGCCAAATCACGTGGTGTACGATCAGAATAGACTTTCCAATCGGTAAAATGTTCATAGCGTTTAATCACTTCAGCCTCAGAAAGGCGAGATAAAATTAATTGTCCAATTACGGTGGCATGGGCATGCCAACGTGTACCAATATGCACATTACTGGTAAATGAACCAATAGATTGGGCATTGCTGATAAAGACAATATCAGTGCCTTCTAAAATCGAAAGATGCACAGCGATTTTAATTTTATCGCGTAATTCACGCATGATGGGGCTAGCCAGATCAGTCAGCGATGATTTGGATAAGCTGTTAAAACCAAGTTCCATCACGTTGCTGTTCAGCGCATAAGTCTTTTGCGACATTTTTCTTAAATAACCACAAAACTCTAAGGTGTGGATTAAACGAAAAGCACTCGAACGGTTTACATCTAATTTTTCTGCGATTTCAGAAATGGTCATTTCCTGATGCTGTTGATCAAATAATTTTAAAATGGCTAAGCCACGCACCAAACCCGGTACTAAATAACGTTCATCATTATTGGGTTCAGCATTTTGCTCCAAGAGAGCATCATTTATTAAGTTCATTGCCAAGTTGCCCTATGTTTATTTTGCAATTCCTGCACATGGAATACCACTATAGTAATCATCAATTTTTCTAATCTCAATGTTTATATATAAAACATTTTTTTGATTAAGAAACATCTAAAAATATAACTTTTTATTAATTCATTGAAAAACATAAAAATATAGTATTTGACAAGTAAAATGATCAAAGCTTATGCTATTCATTATGTTTTAAATGCTAAATTAAGTTTTATATATAAAACAAATAAGGATGCAAAAATGAGTTGGATCTCAGTTTGTCAGCAAGATGACATTACCGAAGACGAGCCGAAAGCCATAGAAGTCGAGGGTAAGAAAATTGGTGTTTTTTTTATCGATGACAATTATTTTGCGATCGAGAATGTTTGCCCACATGCCTTTGCGTTGCTAACAGAAGGTTTTATTGAAGATCAAACTGTGGAATGCCCATTACATGAGGCAATTTTTGATATTCAAACAGGTGAGCTAAAGAGTGGACCGGGATGTCGTGATTTGTGTACTTATCCCGTACGTGTTGAAGGGCAGGACGTTCAAATTCAACTATAAGTCTTATTTATAAGGATGGAATCTCATGAAAACGTTTAATGAGAAGCTAGCGAACTGGATTCATGCCACGCCAGCGACCGAAGCAGGGATCAACAATATTCAAATACCGGGACAGCCAGAACTTCTGGTTTGGCAAACACGCTATAAAGTGCCAACAGTCTATGAGCAGGATTTTGTTCAACATTTAATTCAAGCCTTTTCTTCAGGCGTAACAGAACTTACTGATTTGGTTCAATCTTTAAATCAACAAGGTTTTCGTTGCGAGTCTGGTGATCTTTGGACTTCTGAAACATTTTCTGAAGAAATGCAACGTTTAGGTTATTGATTCAAGGAAGAACAGTGATGAATGCAGCAGTAACAGTGACTCCGAGTGTTGAGGAGTATTTAGATTTAGGTTTACGTGATCAATGGCATCCGGTACTGGCAAGTTGGGAAGTCGCAGCCAATCCTGTGGGTATTACCCGTTTAGGTGAAAATATCGTGGTTTGGCGTGATGACCAAGGTCAGGTGCATGCTTTAGAAGATCGTTGTCCGCACCGTGGTGCGCGTCTTTCTTTAGGCTGGAACTTAGGTAATCGCGTTGCATGTTGGTATCACGGCGTTGAAGTTCGCTATGATGGCAAGGTTGAAGATGTACCCGCAGTAAATGAATGCCCAATGAAAGGCACAACCTGTGTGAAAAGCTACCCAGTGATTGAACAACATGGTGCAATTTTCCTGTGGTTTGGGATTGATCCAAATGAAGTCGCTAAACCCCTTGATTTTCCTGAGCAATTGGCGAGTGAGGAGTGGAGTTCATTCCTATGCCAAGCGGATTGGAAGGTCAATCATCAATATGCGATTGATAACGTGATGGACCCAATGCATGGCACCTATTTGCATTGTACCTCGCACTCAATGGCGGACGGTGAACGTACTGCAGAAATGAAACACCGCTCCACTGAAAATGGTTTTGTCTTTGAAAAAGAAGGGCAAACAGGGATCAATTTTGACTGGGTTGAATATGCCAATACCGGTGCAAGTTGGTTGCGTCTTTCGATTCCTTATCGTAAAGATTTTGGTCCAGGCGGTGAGTTTTGGATTGTGGGTTATGCCACACCGATTGATGCTCAAAATACCCGTGTTTTCTTCTGGCGTTGTCGTAAAGTCAGTGGTTGGCAACGTAATGTCTGGCGTTTTCTTTATCGCAATCATTTAGAAAAACTGCATTGGGATGTCTTGGAACAAGATCGAGTTATTTTAGAAAATCTTGCGCCAAATGCACGTCAACATGAATTCCTCTATCAACATGATGTCGGTTTATCGCGCTTACGCCGTTTAATGAAAAAAGAAGCGGAAAAGCAATTAAAGAAAATTGCGAGCTTGAATAGCTCAAACCGTATTGAAATGCAGGAACAAGTTCATGGTTAATGTCGCATTGTTGCAGGGCAAGAAAGTCTTTGTTACAGGCGCAGCAAGAGGCTTGGGACGAGACTTTGCACAGGCCATTGCCGAAGCAGGTGCTCAAGTGGTCATGGCGGATATCTTGACAGATCTTGTGCAACAAGAAGCAGCAGTATTGCAGGCACAGGGTTTACAGGTGACTGCGGTCACGATTGACTTGGCTGATGCTGATTCGATTCAACAGGCTGTTCAGCAAGCAGCTGAACATTTAGCTGGAATAGATGGTTTGGTGAATTGCGCTGCACTTGCGACCAATGTGGGTGGTAAAAGCTTGATGGATTATGACGCCGATCTATGGGACCGGGTCATGAACATCAATGTCAAAGGGACGTGGTTGGTCACCAAAGCATGTGTGCCATATCTCAAGCAGTCCGATGCAGGCAAGGTGATTAATGTGGCATCGGATACGGCTTTATGGGGCGCACCTAACTTGATGGCTTATGTTGCAAGTAAAGGTGCTTTGCTGGCAATGACCCGTTCGATGGCAAGAGAGTTAGGGCCATTTAATATTTGTATCAATACGCTTTCTCCAGGATTGACGCTGGTTGAAGCAACAGAATATGTACCGCAAGAACGTCATGATTTATATGTAAATGGCCGTGCCATTCAACGTCAGCAGTTACCACAGGATCTGAACGGAACAGCACTTTATTTACTTTCGGATTTGTCCTCATTTGTGACTGGACAGAATATTCCCGTAAATGGTGGTTTTGTCTTTAATTAAGGAATTGTTTCATGATTACAGGGATTGAGATTTTAAAGTTTGGCGTTGAGGATCGGGCTGCTTCAAATAAATTTTTGGCAGATTTTGGTTTAAAGCCAAGCCAATCAGATATTGAGGGTACGGATCTTTACCAAACCCAGAACGGTAGTAAAATTTATTTATTTGATTGTGATGATCAGCGTCTACCACAGGCCATCGAGTCAGGCTCAACTTTACGTGAAGTGACTTGGGGCTTGGATGATGCAGCACAGGATTTGGCTGATTTAGCAACTCGCCTGAAAGATGTAGATGGTTATCAAGCCACGGCTGACATGCTGCAATGCTTAGACCCAAATGGGATGACCATTCGCTTTCAAGCCAGCTTTACCCAAGAGCTACCTGCGTTAAAAACAGAAGGGATTAATCAATACGGCAGTATCACTCGTGTCAATGCAGCTAGTCCAGTGTATGAAAAAGGGCAACCTGTTGCGATTGGACATGTGGTGTTCTTTACCCCAGATTTAGAAAAAACAGAATCGTTCTATATCGAAAAGCTCGGTTTCTTCTTATCGGATGCTTATCGTAATCGTGGTGCTTTTTTACGTTGTCGTGGCAAAGGCTATCACCATGATTTGTTTTTGCTTTCGGTACCCAATAAACCTGCTGGACTCAATCATGTGGCCTTTGTGGTGCGTGATATTCATGAAGTGATTGGCGGTGGCTTAAACATGAACCGTTCTGAATGGTCTACTTTTATTGGTCCGGGTCGTCATCCAATTTCTTCGGCTTACTTCTGGTATGTCAACTCACCTTTGGGTGGTGCATTTGAATACTACACCAATGATGATTATTTGACGGAAGAATGGCAACCACGTGTTGAAGAACATTGTTTAGAACTCTTTACTGAGTGGGCGGTTGAAGGTGGTTTAGATGACCACACTCGTCGCCAAGTCAAACCTGTATAAGCAGTTGGAACAGAGAGATTAAGCTATGCAAAGAATTGTCATCGTTGGCGCAGGACAAGCCGCAGGTTGGGCGGTCAGCACACTCCGTCAACATGGATTTCTAGGTGAAATTCATGTGGTATCCAATGAGGAACGGGTATTTTACGAACGCCCACCGCTGTCAAAACAAGTCCTCTCCAAAGAAGCCAGTTATGACAGTTTGCATCTGTTCTCTGCTGAACAGGTTCAAGATTTTAATATCGAGTGGCATAAACCAGCTGTGGCAACTCAAGTGGATCGCCAACAAAAACATGTGGTTTTAGAAAGCGGTCAAGTTTTGCCTTATGACAAATTATTGATTGCGACTGGAAGCCGAGCACGTGTGCCAGTCAATACATGGCAGTTTATTCCCAATGTGGTGACTTTACGTAATGTACAAGACTGTGAACGTTTAGCCGAAATCTTACAACATACGCAAAAGTTAGCAGTAATTGGTGGTGGTTGGATCGGCTTGGAAATTGCAGCAACGGCACGGAAACAAGGCAAACAAGTGCATGTTTTTGAATACGGTGATCGACTTTGTGCACGTAGCGTTAGCCCTGATGTGTCTGAATTTCTGCAAAATATGCATCAACAACAAGGTACTCAGATCCATTTAAATAGTAAAAATGTGCATTTGATTGAAGCAGGTCAACAGCAAGTTGAAGTGGTGAATCATCCAAATGCCAGTGAACTGTTTGATTGTGTAGTAGTGGGTGCGGGTGCAGATATTGCCAAAGAGCTGGGTGTGAGTGCGGGTTTAGACGTTAAAGATGGCATTGTCGTCAATGGTTTTGGACAAACTTCAGACCAAGACATTTATGCCGCAGGTGATGTGGCGATACATCCAAGTTTGGGCTATTGCATTCAGTCTTGGGCCAATGCACAAAATCAAGCCATTGCCACGGCAAAGTCAATGTTAGGTATGGATACGGAATATCTGGATATTCCTTGGTTATGGTCAGATCAGTATCACTACAACATTCAGATTTTAGGAACTTACCAACCTGAAAAAACTAAGCAGATTGTGCTACGTCAAAATGCAGCAGATCAGTGCAGTTATCTTTATCTGGATGAGCAAAACTGTTTGATCAACATGATTGCAATCAATGACTCAAAACTGGTCAAACTGGCAAAACGCTGGATGCAATCCAATACCGTGTTAGACCCCAAATTATTAGCAGACCCTGAATTTAATGTAATGAAATTAAAACCGTAAACCTTAGAGTCTGTTGATATTTAAACCATTGTGAAATGTCAACAGCACCTAGATCCGGTTCATGACTCAATCGAAGGAATGAAATATGAGTAATGAAGAGAAAAGTGGATTGAAGCATTGGGTTCCTGCTTTTGTCCTGATGATCTGTGTCGTTCTGGCATTTTTCGACAAAATTAGTATCGCAGTCTTATTTGCTGACCCGCACTTTCAGGGCGCGATGGGGATTGCCCAAGACAAAGCAAAACTTGGATGGTTAATGACCAGCTTTTTATTGGCTTATGGTTTTTCCTCTGTGTTCTTAAGCTTCTTAGGCGATATTTTTAGCCCTAAAAAAATGCTGTTTTGGAGTGTCTTATCTTGGGGAATACTCATGTTCTGTATGGGTTTTACCACCAATTATACAGGGATGTTGGTCCTCCGCGTTCTGCTTGGATTAGCTGAAGGCCCATTATTTGCCTTGGCTTATACCATCGTGAAACAAACCTATACAGATCGTCAGCAAGCACGTGCTTCTACCATGTTTTTGTTGGGTACACCGATTGGTGCCTTCTTAGGTTTTCCAATTACCGCCGCTGTTCTCGCAAACCATGATTGGCATACCACCTTCTTTGTGATGGCTGGTTTAACTGTAATTGCACTGATTGCGATTGTCTTTGGCTTACGTAATTTACAACTCAAGAAAACCATTGAGCTGGAGGCGACCAGTAAACGTGTCAATTTTAAAGGGCATATCCATAACACCAAGGTGCTATTACAGAACGGTTCATTTTGGTTGGTGTGTATTTTCAATATTGCACTGATGACTTATCTGTGGGGATTAAACAGTTGGGTTCCATCCTACCTGATTCAAGACAAGGGCTTTAACCTTAAAGAGTTTGGAATTTATTCAAGTTTCCCATTTATCGCCATGTTGATTGGTGAAGTGATTGGTGCATTTCTTTCTGACAAGTTAGGTCGTCGTGCCATTCAAGTTTTTAGTGGCTTATTGGTGGCCGGCATCTTTATGTATGTCATGGTCATTATGACAGATCCAATTTTAGTGATTGTTGCAATGTCTCTTAGCGCAATGGCTTGGGGCTTTGGTGTCGCAGCAATATTTGCACTACTTGCTCGTGTGACCACTGCTGATGTGGGCGCGACTGCGGGTGGGATTTTTAATGGACTGGGTAATTTTGCCAGTGCAATTGCACCCGTTCTGATTGGTTACATCGTGATGCAAACCCACAGTTTTAATTTAGGAATTACCTTCTTAGCAGCAGTTGCTGTGATTGGATCGTTCTTCTTAGTTCCTTTACTAAAACGTTATTAATTCAAGATATCTAGGAGTTAAAACATGACTACTCAACAATTCGAATCATGGTCACAGCCTGAAGGTACAAGCTTACAAGATTGGTTAAATACCCGTATCGCACGTTTTGAAACACGTAAATATGATTTTGATGCCTTGAAGTTCCAAGCGGACTATGACCCCAAATATCGTCGTGCCCAAATGCGTTATATGGGCACGGGTGCAACAGGTGTAGTGAATGATGGCAACACTGTTCCAGCAGAAAACTTCACTTTTTCAACCATGGTTTTACCTCCGCAGTGCGAAGGGCCTTTGCATATTCATCATGATGTTGAGGAAGTGTTTTTTATGTTGCGTGGTGAGATTGACCTATTTATCGAACATAACGGTGAGAAATTTCAAACCAAACTTAAAGAGCGTGATCTGATTTCAATTCCACCTGGAATTTACCGTGGCTTGTTTAATCCAGGTCAGGAAGATGCCTTGATGTGTGTGATGTTAGGTGCGGGTAAACCGACCATTCCGAACTATCCACCAGAACATCCATTGTCGCAAATCAAACGTTGATTGAATCGACAAAGCCCAGCCCTACAGCAAAGGAATCCAGCCATGACATTGCTTAATCGATTAGCCAAATATCCAGTCAAAACCATTGTAGTTGATGGACAAGTACACGCCTATCGTGAGGCGGGTCAAGGCCAGCCGTTGATTTTGCTACATGGGATTAGTTCGGGTTCTGCTTCATGGATCAACCAACTTGATGTACTGAGTCAGTCTTTTCGTGTGATTGCTTGGGATGCACCGGGTTATGGCTTATCAGAAGGTTTAAATACAGCGCAACCGAATGCAGAAGATTATGCACAACGTTTGTTGGGTTTAATCGATGCTTTGGCAATTTCGCAAGCCATTTTGGTTGGTCATTCCCTTGGGGCTTTACAGGCCAGTGCTTTTGCTCATCTTTATCCTGAACGTGTACAGACTTTGCTGATTGCCAATGTAGCACAAGGTTATCAACGTTCAGATGAGGAAAGCAAATCACAGGTTTATCAAAAACGACCAATGCTGTTGAAAAGCTTAGGTCATGCAGGCATGGCGGCAAGTCGTGGACCGCATTTAATTTATAAACAAGATACTCAAGCTTTGGCTTTGGTCACAGCGGTGATGCAGGATTTGACCCTAGACGGTTTTACCCATGCATCGTATTTGTTGGCCTATGACGAAATTAGAAATTATTTAACAGATATTCGTGTTCCTTGCGTCGCGATTGCAGGCGATCAGGACCAAATTACACCTGCACAAGGTACCCAAGACCTTGTCGCAGAAATGCAATTGAGCCGATGTCATCTGATTACAGATGCAGGTCATCTGAGTTATGTCGATCAACCACAACAGTTTAACGACATTATTTTATCGGCACGTTAATACTCAAACGAGAGAAAAAAATGAGCTTCCAAGTTGAAGGAAAAATAGCAGTAGTAACAGGTGGCTCGTCAGGCATTGGTTTGGCTGCTGTCGAAATTTTAGTTGCAGAAGGTGCCCAAGTGGCATGGTGTGGTCGGGATGAACAGCGTTTAGCAGAATCAAAAAATTATATTTTGGAAAAGTATCCGCAAGCCCATATTTTTACTCAAGCCTGCAATGTTTTAGACAAACAAGATGTAAAACGCTTTGCACAACAGGTCAATCAAAATTTAGGCAATGTCGACATGTTGATCAATAACGCAGGTCAAGGGCGTGTATCCAATTTTGAAGACACCCAAGATGAAGATTGGATGAAAGAAATTGAATTGAAGTATTTCAGTGTCTTGCATCCTGTCCGTGCATTTTTAGATGATTTAAAAAATTCGGCGTGTGGATCAATCACCAATGTCAATTCCTTACTGGCCTTGCAACCTGAACCACACATGATCGCGACTTCATCGGCACGCGCCGCTTTGCTGAATTTAACTCATTCCTTAGCACATGAATTTAGCCAATATGGGATTCGGGTGAATTCAATTTTATTGGGCATGGTGGAGTCAGCACAGTGGAAACGCCGTTTTGAAACACGTTCAGATAGCCAAGCGTCATGGGAACAGTGGACAGGCAATATTGCAAAAAACCGTGGTATTCCAATGCAACGTCTAGGTAAACCTGAAGAACCAGCAAACGCTTTGGTGTTCTTGGCTTCACCATTGGCATCCTATACCACGGGTGCAGCCTTGGATGTCTCTGGTGGATTTAACAAACATTTATAAGGTGTGCCCATGAAACAGTTGATGATGATTGGTTTCGGTGCAATGGCAGCAGAAGTGTACGCACATATGCCACAAGATTTACAGCTTAAATGGATTGTGGTGCCTGCACGCAGTGTTGAAAAAGTACAGGCACAAGTATCCGCTCAGGTACAGGTAATTAGTTCGATTGATGCATGCCTTGGCACGCCTGATTATGTGATCGAAGTGGCAGGCCAAGCGGCGGTAAAAGAACATGCCCAAAAGGTGTTAGAGAAAGGTTGGACCATTGGTCTGATTTCAGTAGGAACCTTAGCCGATAGCGATTTTTTTAATCAACTGAAACAGACTGCGGAACAACACGATGCCCATCTGCATCTTTTAGCGGGTGCGATTGCAGGGATCGATGGTATCTCTGCAGCAAAAGAAGGTGGTTTGGAAAAGGTCACCTATAAAGGCTGTAAAAGCCCGAAGAGTTGGCGTGGCAGTTATGCTGAACAATTGGTTGATCTCGATCAGGTCAGTGAAGCTATGGTTTTTTTTCGTGGTACAGCCAGAGAAGCAGCACTGAAGTTTCCAGCCAATGCCAATGTTGCAGCAACCATTGCACTCGCAGGTTTAGGCATGGATGAAACCATGGTTGAGCTTACGGTTGATCCAAAAACTAATAAGAACAAGCACACCATTGTGGCAGAAGGCGTGTTTGGTGAAATGACCATTGAATTGGTGGGTGTGCCTTTGGCAAGCAATCCTAAAACCTCAACTTTGGCTGCGCTTAGCGTGATTCGTGCATGTCGCAATAGCGTTGAAGCAATTCAGATTTAAAAGGATTTGATCATGGTAAAGGAAATTTATATCGCAGGTGAATGGCGATTAGGTAAAGGCAATACGATTCAAAGTCTGTTTCCAGCAGATCAATCTGTCAATGCTGAAATTTCTACAGCGAGTTTAGATGATGTCAATGAAGCAATTGAAAAAGCAGACTTGGCATGGCGACAAGCGGGCTGGCGCAATAGCATGCCACATGAACGTGCGCGTATTTTGTATAAAGTGGCAGAGATTATTGAAGCGCGTGTAGATGAGCTTGCAAAATTACAAACCCGTGATAATGGTAAGCCACTGGCTGAAACACGTGGTTTAGTGATGAGTGCAGCCGCGACAGCACGCTATGTTGCCGCAGCATGTGAAACGCTGAATGATGAACTCACCACACAACGTGCGGCTGACTTTATGACCATGAGTGTGCATGAACCTGTCGGTGTGGTGGCCGCGATTACACCGTGGAATTCACCGATTGCCAGTGAAGTTCAAAAACTTGCCCCTGCGCTTGCTGCTGGAAATGCGGTGATCCTTAAACCGGCAGAGGCAACGTCTTTAATTGCCTTGGAACTTGCGAAAATCTTTGAACAAGCAGGACTGCCAAAAGGCTTACTCAGTGTTTTAGTGGGGCGTGGTTCTGTAATTGGTGATGCCATCGTAAAGCATCCTTTGGTCCGCAAAATTTCATTTACTGGCGGAACCACTACAGGGCGTCATTTGGCTCATCTTGCCGCAGATAAATTGATTACCACCTCATTAGAGCTTGGTGGAAAATCCCCTACGATTGTTATGCCTGATGCAGACATTGAATTGGCTGCTAAAGGTGTGGCTTATGGGATCTTTAGTTCCGCAGGACAAGCCTGTATTGCAGGTTCACGACTCTTCGTGCATCACAGTATTTACGATCAGTTCCTTAAGCGTTTGGTTGAAATTACCAAAGCTTTACGAGTGGGACATCCAGAAACAGCGGGTGTACATTTGGGCTCTTTAATTAATCCAAAGCATTTGGCTTCTGTCGATGCCTATGTGCAATTGGCCAAGCAAGAAGGTGGTCAAGTTGTAGTGGGTGGTCAAGCGCTGACGGATGGTGATTTGGCGAAAGGAAGTTATTACTTACCGACCATCATCACCGGCTTAAATAATACTGCACAAACCTGTCAGGAAGAGATTTTTGGTCCAGTCTTGGTGGTGATGAAGTATCACGATGAAGCTGATTTAATCACCCAAGCCAACGACAGTTGTTTTGGGCTTGCAGCAGGAATCTGGACTGAAAATTACCGTAAAGCTTGGCAAATTGCGCGTGCTTTGGAAGTCGGTACAGTCTGGATTAATACCTATAAAAAATTCTCTATTTCGGCACCGTTTGGTGGCTTTAAAGAAAGTGGTATCGGGCGTGAAAAAGGGCGTTTAGGTATTTTGTCTTATATGCAGCAAAAAAGTATTTATATGGGATTAAGCGAACAGCCAAATCCTTGGTGTGAATAATAAATTCATGGAATGAAAAAGTTTTTGAGGAATAAACAATGACAGAACGTGTAAATGTAGGCGAAGCAATCGCGCGTGTTTTAGAAGCACACCAAGTGGAAAGTATCTATGGGGTGATTTCAATTCATAACCTACCAATTGCAGATGCCGTAGGGCGTCGTGAAAAAATTCGTTTTGTGGCAGCGCGTGGCGAAGCAGGTGCAGTCACGATGGCAGATGGTCACTCACGCTTTAAAGGTTTAGGGGTTGCTTTGACCAGTACCGGTGCTGGGGCAGGCAATGCAGTAGGTTCATTGATTGAAGCGATGAATGCTGGAAGTCCTGTGTTGCATTTAACAGGGCAAGTTGAACGTGAATATCTTGATCGTGATGCCAGCTTTATCCATGAAACCAAAGATCAACTGACCTTCTTACGTGCTTCAAGCAAAGCTGCATTTCGTATTACCAGCCCAGACAATGCAGTGGGTGTAATTCGTGAAGCAATTCGTGTTGCAACCACAGTACCGATGGGGCCTGTAAGTGTTGAGCTCCCGATTGATGTGCAAGCTGCAGAAATTGACTTGCCATTGAATTTAGGTCCTGTCAAAGCGCTTGAATTACCGCAGGCTGAGCAAGTTGAAATAGATTTAATTGTTGAAGAAGTTAAAAAAGCCAAACGCCCCATCTTCTGGATTGGTGGTGGCACATTAAATAGTGTTGATGAAGTGAAAGCCATTGCGGATCTTGGGATTCCTGTTGTTTCTTCTACCCATGCTCGTGGTGTGTTAGCGGATGAGCATCCACGTAGTTTAGGTGCATTCCATAATTCAGCAGGGGTTGAGCAACTGTTAAAAGAGGCTGACTTATTGGTGGTGGTGGGCTCGCGTTTACGCAGCAATGAAACTAAAACCTATTCGGTACAATTCCCTGATAATCTGATTCAGATTGATGCCAATCCAGTAGCACAGCAACGTAATTATAAAGTTCGTAACTTCATTTGTGGTGATGCCAAAGATGTATTACAACGTGTGCTCACAGGGCTAAGCGGTATCTCAAAAGTTGATGCAGATTATGATGCAGCGGTTGTTGCGGCAAAACAGTCAGCTATTGAGGCGTTGCGTACTCAGCTGGATCAATATGCCCTGATCTGTGATCACTTACGTGCGGCACTACCTCAAGACGGCATCTTTGTTCGTGACATTACCATGTCTGGCAGTACTTGGGGCAGCCGATTATTTCCAGTACAAGCACCAAATCAAAATATTCACTCACTTGCAGGGGCAATTGGTCTTGGTTTAGCCACAGCAATTGGTGCTTCTATTGCCAATCCAGATAAAAAAGTGATCGGCTTAGTAGGGGATGGTGGTTTGATGCTCGGTATCGGTGAGATTGCCACCATGGCACAAGAAAATACCAACATGGTGCTGATGATCATGAACGATGGTGGTTATGGCGTCATGCGTGGTATCCAAAAGAATTACTTTGAAGGGCGTCAATATTTCAATGAATTGCATACCCCAGATTATAAAATCTTAGGGGAAGCAATGGGAGTGAAAAGCTGGAAAGTGGGCAGTGCAGATGAGTTTAAAAGCGTGATTCAACAAGCGGTCGATTTTCAAGGGCCAAGTGTGATCGAATTGGATATGAATTCGATTGGACCACTGAACTTTGCAGGACCACCGCAGAAAAAACTCTATTAAACCCAGTTGAACATCCGATGCTGGCATCGGATGTTCAGCAAAAGCTCCGGCAAATTTTTTTGCTCAAAATACAATAAAAACTATGTTTTATAGGTAAAACAAAAGTCCAACAGGATCGTTGGAACACAAGGGAAGGACGCAATTATGAAAAAGACATCAATCGCGATGCTACTTGCAGCAATGTATTTGGGTACCACATCCAATGTTTTGGCGCAAAGCTCAGCATTAGAATGGAAAAGTGAAGATGGGACGGACTCTATAAAATTGGGTGGCGTGGTGCGATTAAACCAACGCTATGAAAATTGGGAAGGGCCCAATGATGGCTTTGGCAAACTCTATTTTGATATTTTTAGAGTCGATGTAAAGGGTAAATTTGACGATGCCTATTTTAATGCAAGTTATCTGTTTCAAGATCAAGAGAAGCGCTCGATTGAAAAAGCTTATGTGGGCTACAATTTAGACCAACAGAATAGTCTAGAAGCAGGATTTGTATATAAGCCTTTTGCGATTTATCCTTATCCGCAAAATGGTTGGACTTACCATATCCCATTCTTTTTGGGCTATGGCAATAACATTGCGCCAGGTTTGAACTGGAATTTTCATAATCAGGACTGGGATGTAAAATTGGGCTATTACCCTGAAATGCTGGCAACCAATCTGCGCTATTCGCCCGAAAGTGCCACTTATGATGACCTAGCCGACAATGCATTTCCAAGTCAAAAAGCCTATCAAAATGAAAAGCGCCATCAATTCAATACGCGGATTGTGCGCAAGCTAGACACCAAAGTGGGTAAGCAGGAAGTCGGGGTATCAGGGGCAATTGCGCAATTGCATAATAAAACCACCGATAAAAATGGTCAATATTATGCAGTAGGGGTGCATAGCGATAACAATTACAAACGCTTTAATTTACAAAGCTCTGTGATTCATTATCAATATGATGCAAAGAATCCTGATGGGGTCAATAATGATATGACTTTAATGGGGAATAACGGATTTACCCCTGCTTATTTTATTGCCTCTGAAGCGACAGTTGCCAGTTTAAATCTTGCCTATACCTTACCTATGCAAAATATGGGCAAACTCAAAGCGATCCGATTCTACAATGATTATAGTTATATGGATAAGAAACGTGATGATTGGTCAGATTCTCAAATGAATACCACTGGGATGATGTTTATTGCGTCACCCTTTATGGTGTGGGCCGATTATACTTGGGGGAAAAATGCCAATATTATTGGTGGTGCAATGAATTCAACCGGTTTTAGCTCGACCGTTTCACCCTATAGTGACCAATGGTTGTATCGTATCAATTTAAACCTTGGATTTAGTTTTTAGAAAGCTGATTTGGGAATTGATTTGTTTGTTACGCCGATATTTGCTATGGCAATAACCGCTTTGTTGCACTTAGATTTAAACACCGCTGGATGACATTTACTTATCATTTGAGTATCTGTCAAAGCAGCGGATCGGCTGTGTATGCAACAAAGCATGTTTATCGGATCAATTTTATAACTTCACAAGCGCATACGACGATCGTTTACGCTTGTTTTGCTAAGGCCATCAACGACTTTAATTGCTGAACTTCCAGTGGGGTAGCATGTTGTAACGGTTTTCTTGGTTCACCTACAGAAAAACCTAATTCATTTAAACCCGCTTTGACTGTTTTAGGTAAGCCACCTTGTACAATAAAGCGCAGCAAAGGCAATTGACGATAAAACAAGGCTTTGGCGTGGTCTAAATCACCATCTTTGACTGCCTGATATAACTGACTTGGTAGCTCACCGAGTAGATTTGGCGCCACAGTACACCAGCCACTTGCCCCTGCACAAAATGCCTCAAGTGCCAAAGGATTACAACCATTATAAAAGGGCAACTGTCCTTGAGATAATTCATGAAATTTATGCATGCGCTGAATATCGCCGGTACTGTCTTTAACCATGCAAATATTCTCAATTTCTTGAAACATTTTCACGATCAATTCTGGTGACATATCTACTCCACTGGTTGCAGGGTTGTTATATACCATGATTGGCAGCTTGGTCGATGCAGCAATTTGCTGGTAATAATCATAGATTTCTTGATCATTGAGTTTCCAGTAAGACACTGGTATCACCATAATTAGATCAGCGCCAAGCTCCTCAGCTTTTTGGGCTTTTTGAATCGCCATCGCCGTTGTGAGTTCAGAAATTCCCAACATGACTGGGACACGTTGATTAACGACTTCGATACTTTTTTGTGCGACTTGTTGCCATTCTTGCCAAGATAAATAGGCACTTTCACCAGCACTGCCCAATGGCACAATCGCATTACATTGTTGTTCTAGCAGAGCATTTAATGTGATGGTCAGCGCATCAACATCGACAGCTTGGGTGTCTGAGTGAAATGGTGTGATTGGGTATGCAATAATGCCTTCTAATTTCATTTTCATTACTCCTCGATACAGTCCGCATGATTTTTTAAAGCTTTACGCGCATAGTATGCAAAATTGACATGATTACGCTTGTTGGTAGAGACCCAGTCATGAGCTTCTTTTGCCAGTTCATGTGGGATAGGTTGAATTTGTCCAGCAGCCATTGCCAAAAGCTGAAGTCGGGCAGCGCGTTCAATTAAAATGGCTAAGTTGCAAGCCTCTTCAATGGTTTTACCTGCCACCAGCTGACCATGATGTGACAGTAGTACAGCGCGGTTTTTACCTAAGGCTTCTGAAATAAAGATACCTTCTTCATTGCCGACAGGGACTCCCGGCCACTCTTCCACAAAAGAACAGTCTTCGTATAAAGCGCAAGTATCCATTTGTGCGATCGCTAAGGGCACACGGAGCATTGACAACGCTGCAATATGTGTTGGATGGGTATGGATAATGCAATTCACTTCAGGATGTTGTTTATAGATCCATGTATGAAAGCGATTTGCAGGATTTGCCATACCTTGTTGGTCAAGTGGTTTTAGATCTTCATCAACTTCCAATAAATTTTGCGCGGTAATTTCATCAAAGCCGAGACCAAAACGCTGAGTGATAAAGGTATTGCCTTGCGTGGTACGACAAGTGATTTGTCCTGCTAAGCCAGCATCATGTCCGTGGTCAAATAAAATACGGCAGGTTAATGCCAACTTTTGTCGATCTGTATAGCTTGAATCTTGAATAAATTGCTGCATGTTTTGCTGTGCATTTTGCATCAATTGCTGTTTGTCTAGTTGTGCCGTTTGCATAAATAAAACCTCTCGCTGAGTTGATTTTCACATCGCCTAAGTACAGAATAAAAATTCTGTGGATGGATTAAAATATCCAGTTTCTAAAACTTATATGGGCCAGAGAGTTATGCGTCAGCCTTGGAAAATTCGGCTACATTTAGAAGATCGTGAAGAAAAGACCCTTTTTTTAAAGTTGGCAAATCAGATTATTCAAGAGATTTTATCTGGCAGAATTACTCAGGGAACACGCTTGCCTGGTTCACGCACTCTGGCAGATGAACTTGGGATTAACCGAAAAACCGTACAATCGGTATATGAAGATTTGGAGGCACAGGGGTGGCTGGTCTCAAAAGCCAGACAGGGCACTTTTGTTTCAGAAAACTTACCAGACCTAAAAGTGCAGTCATCGCCTACACTCAAACAGATTGATATCACTCCCGTTTTTCCTACGCAGATACTTATCAAAAATGATGGTGTGCCAGACAATCGGTTGATCCCCTATGAATTGTTTTCTCGGGCTTATCGGCATGCATTGATTCAAGTGACACGCCATCAAACCATGGGATATGGAGATCCTCAGGGCAGTTTAGAACTTCGTCAAGCCTTATTAAATATGTTATCTATGGAGCGTTTTATACAAACCTCTATGGAAAACATTTGTGTGGTTCGTGGCAGTCAAATGGGGATTTTTCTAGCTGCGCGGGTTCTGGCTCAACATCAGTCTCAGCGTCATATGATTGTGGTAGAGCAATGGGCTTACCCACCGGCAGTAGAAACATTTCTTTCTAATCATTATCAAATTATTCGCGTGCGTTTGGATAAGCATGGTTTAGATACCGATCATTTAACTGAAATTTTGTCCAGCCATGCAGTTGCTGCGGTCTACACCACACCCCATCATCAATATCCAACGACAGTGACGATGTCTATGGATCGACGATTAAAACTATTAGAGCTTTCTAAAGCCTTTGATTTCTATATTATTGAAGATGATTATGACCATGAGTTTCATTATGACAGCCGACCCATTCCGCCGTTAATTAGCTTACCAGCAGCAGACAAAGTGATTCATATCGGCTCTTTGTCTAAAGTATTCGCGCCCAGTTTAAGAATTGGTTATGTGGTGACCAATGTACAGATTATTCAGGCGATGAAACAAGATATTTTGCTGATCGATAAACAGGGCAATGCGATTACTGAATTGGCAATGGCTGAGCTGATGCAGCAGGGTGAAATTAAGCGACATATCCGTAAAATGCGCAAGATTTATCAGCAACGTCGAGATTTTGCTGTGATGGCTTTTCAACAGACGTTTGAAGATAGGGTTAAAATAGCCACACCCGCAGGTGGCATGGCGTTGTGGGTAAAATTTAAGTTGCCTTATCAACAGCAGTTTTTAATGGTTTTAAAACAATTACATATTGATTCTGAATATGATTTTGGTTCGGTATGGCATCATTCAGATGATAGTTTTTATATTCGTTTTGGTTTTGCAGCCCTGACCGAATTGGAAATCCGTCAAACTGTTGAAAAGTTATATCAGGTTTTTGTGAGTTCATGATGCTCAAGAGATTGAAAAATCAGCTTAAGTCATGTTGAACTGACTTTAGAACGGTTTAGGTTTAAGTAAAGATGCTACAAATTGAAATAATCACAATATATTGAGATTTAAGTAAAAACCAGAAGCATTGTGTTTCTGGTTTTTTATGGATTAATTTAAAGGCATACGATATTCAATGACCCCTGGTTTTTCAGCAATCCAGTCATAGAGTTTTTGTGCAGTTTGATTGCTTTGTTGAGTGTGCCAATACAAACGCGCGCAGGGTTGAACTATAGCTTGCTGTTGTACATATTCAATCAGGCGCTTGCCTACATGTTGACCTCTTGCCTGTGGAGAAACATATAAGTCTTCTAGATAGCAAAAGTTGGTCTCGGCCCATGTCGAGCGATGGATCACATAATGTACAAAGCCAAGAACATGCTCAGCTTGTTTAGCAACAGCACAATATATCGGCTCTTGATCATCAAAAAAACGTTGCCAAGTGGTTTGCGTAACAGTGTTGGATAAAGCCACTTTGTAAAAGTCTTGATAAGCCAGCCAATACTCCAGCCATTGTTTATAGTCTTGTTGTGCAACAGGCACAATTTGAACCACTAAATTTTCCATAGGTATTCTCCAGTTGTCGGGAAAGAAAGAGGAGAAATGAGTTTAAGTATGATTGTGGTATTGAAATAAGATACACTTTGAGTATTTTTAACAGTACCAGTTTTGCTTATGGTGACAGTAACTTCTGCTTATTTCCCTCATTTGATCTTACCTAAAGGGGTGATTAAAGAGGGTTTATATAGCGTCTTACGTGATGCAATTTTAGATGGTCGTCTAGCTTCTGGAACCAAACTGCCCTCTAGTCGTGTTTTGGCAGAAATGATGTCGATTTCTAGAAATTCAGTCTTGGCTGCAATGGACCGTTTACTGGATGAAGGCTATATTGTGACCAAGCCAAGCTCTGGTACTTATGTCGCAGAGCTGATTCCTGATCAATTAATTTCTATACAAGAGATACCGACAGAATCTTCATCTGATATCTGTCACAAGCTAAATATTAATCCGCATATCGCAAGCTTATTACCTGCTTGGCAGCAACAAAATGTATCTGGGCAGGGTGAAAAAATATTTCATGTCGGCGTTGGTTGTATCGATTTATTCCCACATTCGCTTTGGGGGAAATTATTGGGACGTGCTTGGCGACAGTCTCATCAGCAATTGGGGCAGTTTCATGATTGTCGAGGCTATTTGCCTTTACGTCAGGCAATTTGTGATTATGTTCGTTCTACACGGGGACTAAAATGTGATGTACAACAAATTTTGATTGTAAATGGTACCCAACAAGCGATTCATCTTGCAGCTTATGCATTATTACAACCTTTGGATCAGATCTGTTTAGATGAGCCGGGCTATGATGCCGCTTTAAATATTTTTCGGAGTTTTGGCATTCAAGTTCATCCTGTATCAAGTGATCACGAAGGGATGAAAGTTGCCGAGATTATTCAGCATTATTCCGAAAGTAAATTAATCTATACCGCACCTTCACATCAGTTCCCTTTAGGTGGAACACTCAGTTTAAGTCGACGATTGGCCCTGTTGGAATGGGCAGCGAGTCAGCAAAAATGGATTTTTGAAGATGATTATAATAGTGAGTTTAGATATGGAACTCATCCAATTCAAGCCTTACAGGGCTTAGACCAACAACAAAGAGTGATCTATTCTGGTACTTTTTCTAAAATGATGTTTCCGGAGTTCCGACTTGGATTTATGGTGGTTCCAGAATCGCTGATAGAAACATTGAGTCTGGCAAAATACTATACTGATACGCGGAGTGCTTATTTAGAACAAGCGGCTTTGGCTTTGTTTATCAAAGAGGGGCATTATGCACGCCATGTACGTAAAGTGCGTAAAGCTTGCCAAGAACGTCAACAGGCATTAATTGCTGCGATTCAACAATTTCTTGCAGATGTATTGACTGTTCAGCCAACCGACTCAGGGATTCATGTGATTTGTTGGCTAAATGCCCCATGGACTGAGCAAAGCTTTATTGACCAGTGTCTTGCCATTCATTTGGCTGTTCAGCCTTTATCCCGCTACTGTCAACAACCTTATGAAAAAGCTGCGGTATTGTTTGGCTATGCAGCGCATACTCCAGATGAGATTAGCATGAATATTCAGAAGCTGGCGCAACAGATCAAGCACAAGTAACACGGATTCCAGTTTCATCTTCTATATTTCTTCATTTCCTATATAAATCGCTAGCTGGTCTAGCTGTATAAGCACTGATGATAATTGTTGTACATCTGTTTATGTAATGTTATAACATAACAATAAATTACAATTCGGAATCCATAATGCGTCATAGAGGTGGTCCCACATGTTTGAACAACTAAAAGCTTATTTATAAGTGATACTCTGCTCTAGTTAAGCTACCTTATTTTGTTGTGGTAGCTGGTCA